>NZ_RZOJ01000571.1:0-2967 GCF_003998845.1 Mesorhizobium sp. M4A.F.Ca.ET.022.05.2.1
TCGTTTCCATCCTGCTGCTGGAGGATCTGGCGATCGTGCCGCTGCTGGCGCTGATCGCCTTCCTGGCGCCCGGCGGTGCCGAGATGAGCCTGTCGCAGCGGCTGACCGAGGTCGGTATCGGCCTTGCCGCGATCGTCGGCCTGGTGGTGGCCGGCCGTTATCTGCTCAATCCGTTCTTCCGCATCCTGGCGGAAGCGCGCGCCCGCGAGGTGATGACGGCGGCCGCGCTGCTGGTGGTTCTGGGGTCGGCGCTTGCCATGCAGCTTTCGGGCCTGTCGATGGCGATGGGTGCGTTCCTCGCCGGCGTACTGCTTTCCGAATCGACCTTCCGCCACCAGCTGGAGGCCGACATCGAACCGTTCCGGGGTATACTGCTCGGCCTGTTCTTCCTTGCTGTCGGCATGTCGCTCGACTTGCATGTGGTGGCCGCCAACTGGCGGCTGGTGGCCATCTACGTCGTCGCCTACATGGTGATGAAGGCGCTTGGCATCTACCTCGTCGCCCGCATGCTGAAGACCGGTCACCGTGAGGCGCTGGAACGCGCCGTGTTCATGGCGCAGGGCGGCGAATTCGCTTTCGTTCTGTATTCGGCGGCGGCTGCGGTCGGGATCATCGACGGCCAGGCCAATGCGACGCTGACGGCAATTGTCATCATTTCCATGGTACTGACGCCGCTCGCTATCGTTGCGCTGCGCTCCATGACGCTGCGCGACGAGCAGTCACTCGAAGGAGTCGATGTCGCCGAAGGCCTTTCCGGCAGCGTGCTGATCATCGGCTTCGGCCGTTTCGGCCAGATCGCCTCGCAGCCGCTGCTGTTGCGCGGCATCGATGTCTCGATCATCGACAACGAGGTCGAGATGATCCAGGCGGCGGCCGATTTTGGCTTCAAGGTCTATTACGGCGACGGCACGCGGCTGGACATCCTGCACGCGGCCGGCGCCGGGCGGGCGCGCGCGGTGCTGATCTGCGTCGACAAGCCGGAAGCGGCGGTCC
The DNA here is from genome assembly GCF_003998845.1 of Mesorhizobium sp. M4A.F.Ca.ET.022.05.2.1. Lineage (NCBI taxonomy): Bacteria > Pseudomonadati > Pseudomonadota > Alphaproteobacteria > Hyphomicrobiales > Phyllobacteriaceae > Mesorhizobium > Mesorhizobium sp. M4A.F.Ca.ET.022.05.2.1. The sequence continues at coordinate 994 of NZ_RZOJ01000571.1, forward strand.
GCATCGCGCAATTGATCAAGGCCGAATTCCCGCTGGTCACGATACTGGCGCGCGCCTTTGATCGCGGCACCGCCCTGCAGCTCATCCGCGCTGGCGTCGACTACCAGCTGCGCGAGACATTCGAATCGGCGCTGGGCTTCGGCGGCTCGGCGCTCGAAGCGCTTGGCGTCGATCCGGAAGACGTCGCCGAGGTGATCGAAGATGTCCGCCGCCGCGACACCGCCCGCTTCGAGACGCAGCTGGCAGAAGGCGTGCGCGCCGGCCAGCGCTTCCTGAAAGGCAATATAGGCACGCCGATACCGACGCCGCTGACGCCGCCGCGCCGTACCGGCCAGGCGCTCAACGAGGAGACGGCCGGCGTGCTGAGCAAATCCGAGCCCGCGGAGGAATAGAGAGATGGCTGAACTGGACAAACGGGCGCTCGCCGTCACCGCATTCTGGCGCGATGCCGGCGAGGATGCCTGGTTCGAGAAGAACGATGCCTTCGACGCGGAATTCCGCAACCGGTTTCTCGACCTGCACTTCGCCGCCGCACGGCGCGAATGCGACGACTGGTGTGAACACGCCGAGGGTTCGCTGGCGCTGATGGTCCTGCTCGACCAGTTTCCGCGCAACTGCTTTCGCGGCACCGGCCATATGTACGCAACCGATCCGCTGGCGCGCCATTTCGCCGGCAAGGCGATCGCCGCCGGCCATGACCTGGCGCTCGAAGAGGACATTCGCTTCTTCCTCTATCTGCCCTTCGAGCATTCGGAGCTGCTCGTCGACCAGGCGCGCTCGGTGGAGCTCACATCCACCAGTGCCCAACCCTATCTGAAATATGCGGTCGAGCACCGCGAGATCATCCAGCGCTTCGGCCGCTTCCCGCACCGTAACCGCATGCTTGGCCGCGAGACGACACCGGAGGAACAGGCGTTCCTCGACGACGGCGGCTTTTCCGGCTGACTTCAGCCAACTGCCGCCGTCGGTCCGCTGTTCCTATTCCAGCCACCAGTCGCGGCCGGACGGCAAGCGCTCGATGCCCGAAATGTCGACGGTGCCGAGGCGTTCCGAGACGCTCTTGCCGCCTATCGCCAGCTCCGGCGCGATTTCGGCCAGGGGCGCCAGCACGAAGGCGCGCTCCAGCATGCGCGGATGCGGCACGTCCAGACCAGTCTCGTGGATGATCCGGTCGCCGAACACCAATATGTCGATATCGATCAGCCGCGGCCCCCAGCGCTCCTCGCGCACCCGCTTCAGCCGGCGCTCCGCGTCGAGGCAAAGGTCGAGCAGTTCGCGCGGGGCGAGTCCGGTCGTGATCGTGGCGGCGGCATTGAGGAAATCGGGCTGGTCGAGCTTGCCCCAGGGCGGCGTGCGGTAGAGCGAGGACACAGCGACGACGCTTGTCTTGTCGTCGCCATCCAGAAGGCGCAGTGCTGCCGCCATCGATCGGGCGGGATCGCCAAGATTGCCGCCAAGGCTGAGGTAGACCGTGTTATTCGGGCCAGACAACTGTCACCTCGACATGGTCGAGCACGCCGGGCACCGGCGCGTTGGGCTTGCGCACGGTGATCTCGGCTCTCTTGATTTGCGGAAACCGCGCCGTCAGCGCCTTGGCCACTTCCAGCGCCAGCGCCTCGATCAGGAAACGCCGGTGCCCGGTGATGATCTTCTCGATCACCGCGAAGGCGACGCCATAGTTGACGGTGTCCTCGATGGAATCCTCGACGAGCGCCCGGCCCGGCTCGACGGTCAGCGCCGCGTCGACGTAAAAACGCTGGCCGAGCGTCTCCTCCTCGTCCAGCACGCCGTGCCGGGCAAAGAAGGCGCAGTTCTTCATGCGGATGACATACATGGCTCAGCGTCCGGAGGGGTCGGTTTCACGCGCCAGCATAGCATCGGCCAGCGCCAGCGCATCCACGTTGATTGCGACATCGTGGACGCGAAATAGATGCGCGCCTTTCAATCTCAAAATGACGCTGGTCGCCGCTGTTC
>NZ_RZOJ01000572.1:0-2906 GCF_003998845.1 Mesorhizobium sp. M4A.F.Ca.ET.022.05.2.1
CGGCGAATCCGGCTGCGGAAAATCGACGCTGGCGCGCGTCATCGCCGGCATCCATCCGGCCGCTGCCGGCGACATCGTCTTCGATGGCAAGGACCTGCAACGCGCCGCCAGGAAACGCAGCCAGGACCAGCTGCGCGAGATGCAGATCGTGTTCCAGTACGCCGATACCGCGCTCAATCCGGCCAAGCCTGTGGAGGACATCATCTCCCGCCCGCTCGCCTTCTATCACCGGCTCGACAGGCAGGCGCGCTCGAAGCGCGTCGACGAACTGCTCGACATGGTGCGCCTGCCGAGGGCGCTGCGCTACCGGCATCCATCGGAGCTCTCGGGCGGCCAGAAGCAGCGCGTGAATTTCGCGCGCGCGTTGGCGGCCGACCCCAAGCTCATCATCTGCGACGAAATCACCTCGGCGCTCGACACGGTGGTGGCGTCCGCCGTGATCGAACTGCTCAAGGAGCTGCAGCGCGAGCTGGGGCTCTCCTACATCTTCATCAGCCACGACCTCTCGGTCGTCGAGGCCATCTGCGACGAGATCATGGTCATGTACAATGGGCAGCGTGTGGAGCAGATCACGCCAGACAAGGTGAAGGCGCCCGCCCACCCCTATTCCAAGCTACTGTTCTCTTCGGTGCCGAAGCTCGATCCGACCTGGCTCGACGGCCTTGTGCGCGACCCCGAGCTCGTCAGCCAGTACGGCCATCGCTAGGAGCAATTCCAGGAATGGTTTCCGTCTTTGCCTTGAGACGGATAGTTAGAGCGACGATGCGCGGAGCCTCACATCGGGAACAGGCTGGGCAGCGGCATGTGCGCCTTGACGATGGGAGACTTCAGCACCACGAACGAGAAGTACTTGTCGATGCCGATATCCATGTCGGTTAGCCGCTCCATGATCGTCTGGTATTCGCCGATGCCGGCGGTGACGAATTTCATCAGGTAATCGTAGCCGCCCGAGACGAGGTGGCATTCGATCACCTGGTCGATCTTCTCGACAACCGCGAGAAAGCGGGCGAAGTCGACCTGGCGGTGGTTCTTCAGGGTGATCTCGGTGAACACGGTCAGCGTCTGGCCGAGCTTGCCGATGTTGACCTGCGCGGAATAGCCCTCGATGTAGCCTTCCGACTGCAGTTTCTTGACCCGCATCAGGCAAGGGCTCGGCGACAGATGCACGAGGTCGGCCAGTTCCACATTGGTGATGCGGCCGTTCTTCTGCAATTCGTAGAGAATCTTGATGTCGATCCGATCCAGTTTCATGGCCGTCTCCAAAGATCGCATGCCACAGCACAAAATGCTGCCGTACCAACAGCCTTGACACTACCACAGCCCGCGGGCCTGTCCATCCGAGCTGGCACCGCTTGGAAACGCAGCGAGTTCCGATTTCGACCGAGCTGCCGAAATAAAATTCTGCTTCGGCTTCAACTGCAGCAGCCGCTGCCTGCGCAACGCGTTAGATTGGCGCTTCAAGGCAGAGAGACTATGCGCGCGCCGCTGCAGCAAATCGAGACATCTGGCAAACTGCCGCAAGCCGCGGACGTGGTGGTGATCGGCGGCGGCATCGTCGGTGTCTTCGCGGCCTATTATCTTGCCAGGCGCGGAATGCAGGTCGCGCTTGTCGAAAAAGGGCGCGTCGGCGCCGAGCAATCCTCCAGGAACTGGGGATGGTGCCGCCAGCAGAACCGCGACGCCCGCGAACTGCCGATGGCGACCCGCAGCCTCGATCTGTGGGGCAGCTTCGCGGCGGCGACCGGCGAAGACACCGGCTTTCGCCGCTGCGGCCTGCTTTATCTCAGCAATGACGAGGCGGAACTGGCCGGCTGGGCGCGCTGGCGCGATTTCGCCAGGACGGCCGGCGTGACCACCCATATGCTCGACAGCGCCGAGGCCAGCGAGCGGGGCGGCGCCACGGGCCGGACCTGGAAGGGCGGCGTTTTCTCGCCGAGCGACGGCACCGCCGACCCGTCGCGGGCCGCGCCCGCGGTCGCCCGCGCCATCCTCAAGCTCGGCGGCAGCGTGCACCAGAATTGCGCCGCGCGAGGCATCGAGACCGAGGGCGGACGCCTGAGCGGCGTGGTCACCGAGAGCGGAACGATCCGCACGAAAGTGGCGGTCATGGCCGGCGGCGCCTGGGCGTCGTCCTTTTGCCGGCAGTTCGGTTTCCGCTTTCCGCAGGCGTCGATCCGTTCCTCCATCCTGTCCGTCTCGCCCGGCGCCGAAGGCCTGCCGGATGCGCTGCACACGGCGAGGATCTCGGCCACGCGTCGCGGCGACGGCGGCTACACGCTTGCCATCAGCGGGCGCGGTCGCGTCGACGTGACGCCGCAGCAGTTGCGCTTCTCGTCGCAGTTCCTGCCCATGTTTCTGAAACGGTGGCGCAGCCTCGCGCCTGGCGGACTGCAAGGTGTGCGCTCGGGGCACGAAACGCTGCAGCGCTGGCGGCTCGACCAGCCGACGCCGATGGAGCGCATGCGCATCCTCGATCCGGCTCCGGACCGGGCCACCATCCGTCTGACCCATGCCCGTGCGCTTGAACTTCTGCCCGACCTCAGAAAGACGAAGATCAGCGCTGCCTGGGCCGGCTACATCGACAGCACGCCGGACGGCGTGCCCGCCATCGGCGAGATCGATAGCATTGCGGGCTTCTTCCTCGCCGCCGGATTTTCGGGACACGGTTTTGGCATCGGGCCCGGCGCCGGTCATCTCGTCGCCGATCTGGTGACCGGGTCGGAACCGATCGTCGATCCTACATCCTACCATCCGCGCCGCTTCGAAGCCTCGGCCTGGGGCAAGGTTGCCGATTTCTAGGATTTGACCCCTCATCAATGCGCGGCATCCCCAATTGCGTCAGCCGTTCCGCAGAAGAGCGCCAATAGGCGCCGGTCGGACAGGCGCCTGTCCGACCGGCGCCTATT
>NZ_RZOJ01000573.1:0-2891 GCF_003998845.1 Mesorhizobium sp. M4A.F.Ca.ET.022.05.2.1
ACCTTCGATCTCCGGTTCCGCCTCCGTGACAATGAAGGCGCGGATGCGCCGCGCGATCTCGTCGGCAGGCTCGGTCACCTGATAGCGGCGGAAGATCACCGTGCCGCTCGGCGTCGACAGCGCATGATAGCGCCGGCCGCGTTCGGCGCCCGACAGGTCGATCGCTGTCTCTTCGCGCACCTCGCGGATCATGTTGAAGTCGACATCGACGAGGCCGTCGCGGAAATCGATCGGCTCGAACGAGCCGGCGGCGAAATAGACGCGGCCGGCATTGACGGTATGCGCGCCCATGCGGATCGCCACCAGCGCATTGTCGCCGGCAACCAGCATGGCATGCGCATAGGCATGCTCGGCGCCGCTCGCCTCGCGCTTCTTCCGCCACAGCATGAAGGTCGAATATTTCACCGCATGGCAGCGGCCGACGAGCCCGCCGTCGCGATAGGCGAGCGCCGAGAGCAACACCACCGTGCCGTCGAACAGCGCTGGGTTCGCCCCCATCTCGCGCCGCCAGTTCTCGGCGATCGCCTCGGCGTTGTCGCGTTCGAACGGATGCCGGCCGGGGTCGAGCCTGACATCGACCTTGTCGACCGGCAGGATGACGTTGCGTGGGAGGTCGAAGCTCATCTTGCTCTGAGTTGTGTTGAGATGCAGCTCAGGCCATGTCCAGGGCGATCACCACCGGGCAATGGTCGGAGGCCTTCGGTCGGTCCCAGCCGGCGCGCGGGAAGCGCTCGACCTCCTGGCCGGCCGGAAAGATGGTGCGCCAGGGCTGGCCGTTGCGGACGATGTCGGGAACGGCGGTCGCGTTCTTCGCCGCCAGCCCCTTCGACAACAGGATATAGTCGAGCTGGCAGAGGTGCCGTTCCTCGGGACCGCGCGTGTGGTAAAAGCTCCAGCGGTCCATCTCCGGCCGTCGCTCGACAACGTTTTCGCAGAAGCCGCCGGCGGTCAGCACGTTGATGCAGGACTGGCTCTCGTCGATCACCTGGAAACGGTAGCCGTCGACGCTGTCGCCCTCGATCTTCACCCGCTGCCGGTAGTCGTTCATGTCGCCGCAGATCGCCCAGCGCTTGTCGGCAGCATGATCCTTGCCGAAGCGCTCCTCGATGATGCGGCGCACCGCCTGCGCCTCAGCGATACGCAGCGGCATCGTCGCCTCGCGGCCGTCCAGCCCATTGCGCGGCGAACCCATCGATTTGAAGTGCACGAGATAGAGCGTCAGCGGCACGCCGCCGATCTTCAGGTCGACCTCGAGGCAGTCGCGCCGGAAGATGCGTTCGATTGCCTGATAGCCGAGCGCCGCGAGTTCCGAGGTGAACAGCCCAAATTGCTCGAAGGTGACATGGGCGTGGCTGGTCATGCGCACGAATTCGATCGGCTGGCCGTCAGCCGTCTCGCTCCGCATCATCACGGCAACGTCGATGCCGCGGGTATCATTGCCGGCCGTGGTGTATTTCTGCCGATAGCCCTGCCCGACCATCTTGAACAGATAGCCGTATTCGAAGGCCTTCAGCGCCTCGATGTTGTCGACCTCTTGCATGCAGATGATGTCGGCACGGGTGGCGGCGATCGCCAGCGCGGTGAGCTGGCGCGTGTCGTCGGACTGCGCAATGGCACGCGCCTGCTCCAGCATCTTGTACTCGGCCTCGCTCTGGATATCGAACAGCGCCAGCGCTCGATCCTCGTTTAGCTGGTTGCGATAGCCGGAAAAATCGAACCTGTTCATCAGGTTCTCGACATTGAAGGTGGCAAGGCGCAGCGACATGGCCGTGACCTTTGCCTGCAAGTACCGGTGAAGACAAGAGCCCGCGATGCGGGCCGTGATGGTTGACGGAACCTTTCCGTTCATCCGCCGTTCAGACGACAAGTTCCATAAATAGGCCTCTTCCCGGGGTATTCTGGGCGTGGGGCCTGAAGTCTTCGGAGTGTGCAATGAAACCGCACTTTTTGTCTTCGTTGAGGTCCGGTCTGCTGACCCTGGGTCTTGTGGCTGGCGTGACGGCACCGTCACTGGCTGGTCCGATCCTTGAGCCTGACCTGTCGGTCCCGGCCAATCTGGCGGCGCCCGGCATCACGCCTGTTCGTGACGAGTGGGCCGGCGGCAATGACCGGCAGCTCCAGGAGGATTGGCGTTGGCGCAACCGCGACGGGCGGTGGCGGTCCGGCAATTTCCGCGAGCGGAATTTCTCCCGCAATTGGGACGGTGATCGTAACTGGGATGGCGACGACTGGCGCTGGAGACGCCACCATCATCGCCGGCATTTCAGGGACTCCGATGCCGCCATTCTGGGCCTCGGCCTGGGCCTGGGCCTGGGCAGCCTGTACTACAACAACGGCTACTACAACAACGGCTACTACGCTCAGCCCCGGCGGATCTACCGGACGCAGCGTCTCTCAAGCGCGCATGTCCAGTGGTGCTACGACCGCTACCGCTCGTACCGGGCATGGGACAACACGTTCCAGCCTTATAACGGCCCGCGCCAGCAGTGCTGGTCGCCGTATAGCTGAGCGGCAAGGGATCGAAGAATGTTCAAACGGCGCCGCGCCTAGCGGCGCCGTTTTTGCCTGGGCTGCGCCATGATGTCATCGGCGCTAACGCGCTGTTCATCAGGCGGGTCTATCACATAGGCTGACCGGATCGCCCGGCAGCGGAAAGCCATGGCCGAGGAGGAAAACAGGGACAAGCGCAGGCAGCGCGTGCTGAAGGGCGCGTCGATCCTGACCGGCATCGCCAATTCCGAGGTCAAATGCACGCTGCGCAACATGCATGCCGGCGGTGCCGAACTGAAAGTCCCGATCGAGGCGCGCGTGCCTGACGAGTTCCTGCTCTACGTGCCGACCGACGGCATCGGCTACAAGGCCGTGGTGCGCTGGCGCCGCGACGGCCGTAT
>NZ_RZOJ01000574.1:0-2890 GCF_003998845.1 Mesorhizobium sp. M4A.F.Ca.ET.022.05.2.1
CTCTCGGGCGATATGCCCTACTGATTGATCTCGGGCTCGACGAGTTTTGCCAGGTTGCGGAGCGACTCCTGCCAGCCGAGATAGCAGGCTTCGACCGGGATGGCGTCCGGAATGCCTGCCTGCGTGATGTCGAGGTCGGTGCCGCACGATACTTGCTTCAGGATCACGGTGACCTGGATCTCGCCCGGCAGGTTGGGGTCGTCGAACCTGTCGGTGTAGCGCAGGCGCTCGCCCGGGACGAGTTCGAGATATTCGCCGCCGAAGGCGTGGCTGCCGCCCGTGGTGAAGTTGCGGAAGGACATTTTGAACGTGCCGCCGACCTTTGCCTCGAAACTATGCACTGTGCAGGTGAAGCCGTTCGGCGGAAGCCATTTCGCGAGCGCGTCCGCTTCCGTGAATGCGCGGTAGACCTTCTCCGGCTTGGTCGCCAGAACGCGGTGCAAACGTACGGTGCTTGGCATATCGTATGTCCTCTCTGATTTGCTGATCGATGCCCCAAGGACGTACGGGGGCCTGGCCAGTCCGACACGGGCTGTCAAATTTCTTGAAGCCCTGCCCTCTCCCGTTCCCTGCCCTGCTCAGCGAAGCATGTGAGGCGAATGCTTTCAACCCATCGCCTGGCGGATGGATTTGGAGAACCGCGCGAGGAAGGCCGGCCGCGACGCGGCGTCGAGCTTCCAGGACAGCACGGCGAGCGCCATCCTTCCGGGCAGCATGCCGACGGACAGGAACCAGGCGGCAAGCATGGCGCGACGCCTGAGCGAGGCCGTCATCTCGAGGCTGGCGACGGCGCCGTGCGCGGCAAGCGCCAGTTTGGAATCATTGGCGACCGGGTGCCGGTCGGGGTCGGCGCAGAGCGAGGCGAGCCGCTCCTCCAGATGAAGCGTATCATGCAGGACGGTCTCGGCCGGCTCGACCGCCAGGCCGACACCCGAGACCTGGCCCGACAGCGCCGCCATGCGGTGGAAATCATGCGCCACCCGCCACCGCGCCCGCTCGGCAAGCTTTTCGCCGAAGACGGAATGGTTGGCGCCGTGGATACGGTAGGCGCCGACGCATTCCTCGATCGACTGCACCTGCCCGTAGAGCGGCGCCAGCGTCGCCAGATAGCCATCGGCGCCCTGGCGGAAATCGGCTTCGGGGATCGGCATGATGGTGTCCAGCGTCGAGCGTTCGAAGGCGAGTCCGCTGGTCACCGTCGTCTGGTAGCGCCCCTTGTGCAGCAGCTTCGGCAGCACGTCGCCATCGTCGAAGGGAAGTTCCGGCGGCGGGAAGACATCCTTGACGCGCTGTGCTTCGTCGACGATGTGCAGCCGCGACTGCACCTGCGCGGTCGCCGGATCCCAGGCGTCGACGATCCTGGAGACGGCGTCCGGGTAGAGATAGTCGTCGGCGTCGAGGAACAGCACGATCCTGCCTGAGCTTGCCGCGAAACCGGTGTTGAAGGCGGCGGCATGGCCGCCATTCCTTGGCCGCAGGCAGGCGCGGATGCTGTCGCCATAGGATTCTATGACCGCCGCCGAACCGTCGCTCGATCTGTCGTCGACGACGATGACCTCGACGTCGTCATGGTCCTGGCCGAGCGCGCTGTCGACACTGCGTTCGAGGAAGCGCGCGTAATTGTAGTTCGGGATGATGATGGACACCGGAATCCGGCTGGGCATCGGATGCATCGCGTTGGACCTCGCATTTGCTTTGGTTTCGGCGGAACCCGCAGGAATAAGCCTTAAGCCCCGCGAGTTTCCCTGGGGCAAGGCTTGCGCTTGCCTCGGGTGGACGGGTTGCGTTGCGACGTCAGCTGAGCGGCCGCGATTGCCTTCGAGGGTCATCCGCCGCAGGCATTCGGCGCGCGGCGGCAAGGCAGTCGGGGATCCGGTCCGGATGGTGCAGCGGCCGGCTCCGACGGGAATGGTCCTTCATTCGATCCGGGACAGTGCGTCCCGCGCCGAAGGCATATCCGGAGTGTGACCGCGAAATGCGGCCGTAACAAGCCCGGGGCGTCGATTGCGCCCCTCAGGCTGGAGCGGACGTTGCTCCAGTATTTGTCCGTACGCAATCCCGGACGGAAAACCGCTACGCACTTTTCCTGGAATTGCTTCTAGCTTACGCAATCCCGGACGGAAAACCGCCACGCACTTTTCCTGGAATTGCTTCTAGCTTACTTGAAGCCGCCGCTTCTCATAGTATGGATTGCTCATATCACGGGTTCGTGATCGACCGGTATGAGCGAAATGCAACACGTCCACCCTAAGGTCTGCCCGCGATCCGGTGCCGGAACACCTTTGCGACGTGTCGACAAGGCGGCTCGGCACCGGCCAAAGTCACGCCCCTTGACCGCTTCGGCGGTTGGGACGAGCGTAGCGGCAGACTTTGCCTGGGGGACCCATGGATTCGAAGAAACTGCTCACCCGCATGATCCGCGCCGGCGCCGGCGAGATTCCCGCCGACCTGGTGGTCCGCAACGTGCGGCTGCTCGATGTCGTCACCGGCAGGGTGAGCGAAACCGACATCGCCATCGTCGGCGACCGCATCGTCGGCACCCATGCGCGCTATCAGGCTGCCGAGGTGATCGACGGCCGCGGCCGCTTCGCCGTGCCCGGCTTCATCGACACGCACCTCCACATCGAATCCTCGCTGGTCAGCCCGCTCGAATTCGACCGCTGCGTGCTGCCGCACGGCGTCACCACCGTGATTTGCGATCCGCATGAGATCGCCAATGTGCTGGGCACTGAGGGCATCCGCTATTTCCTCGACTGCGCCGAGCGGACCATTCTCGACGTGCGGGTCAATCTGTCGTCCTGCGTGCCGTCGACGGCGTTCGAGACCTCGGGCGCGCGGCTGGAGGCGGAAGACCTCGTCCCGCTTCGCGCCCATCCCAAGGTGGTCGGCC
>NZ_RZOJ01000575.1:0-2878 GCF_003998845.1 Mesorhizobium sp. M4A.F.Ca.ET.022.05.2.1
GTTCCTGCATGGCGACCGTCGGCGCGGTGTCGAACCCCGACCACGGCAACATCAATGACGGCAAAGCCGGCCGCACCGTGTGGCGCGGCAAGCGTCCGCACAATCGCGGCGTGGCCATGAACCCGGTCGATCACCCGCACGGCGGCGGCGAAGGCCGCACCTCGGGTGGCCGTCATCCGGTTTCGCCCTGGGGCAAGCCGACCAAGGGCAAGAAGACGCGGTCCAACAAGGCGACCGACAAGTTCATCGTGCGCTCGCGCCATCAGCGCAAGAGCTAAGAAGAGGTAACGCCAAGTGACTCGTTCGATTTGGAAAGGCCCCTTCATCGACGGCTACCTTCTCAAGAAGGTGGACAAGGTTCGTGAAGGCGGTCGCAATGAGGTGATCAAGATGTGGAGCCGTCGCTCCACCATCCTGCCGCAGTTCGTCGGCTTCACCTTCGGTGTCTACAACGGCCAGAAGCATGTTCCCGTCTCCGTGAACGAGGACATGGTCGGTCACAAGTTCGGTGAATTCGCTCCGACCCGGACCTATTACGGTCACGGCGCGGATAAGAAGGCGAAGAGGAAATAATCATGGGCAAGGCCAAAGCTCCGCGCAGGCTTGCTGACAACGAGGCGCGCGCCGTTCTGCGCACGATCCGTATCAGCCCGCAGAAGCTGAACCTGGTTGCCGCGCTGATCCGCGGCAAGAAGGTCGCGACAGCGCTTTCCGACCTCGAATTCTCGGCCAAGCGGATTTCCGGCACGGTCAAGAAGACGCTGGAATCGGCGATCGCCAACGCGGAAAACAACCACGACCTCGACGTCGACGCGCTGATCGTGGCGGAAGCCTATGTCGGCAAGTCGATCGTCATGAAGCGGTTCCACGCTCGTGGCCGTGGCCGCGCCAGCCGTATCGAAAAGCCGTTCTCGCACCTCACGATCGTCGTTCGTGAAGTCGAGGAAAAAGGGGAGGCCGCATAATGGGCCAGAAAGTCAATCCGATCGGGCTGCGTCTCGGCATCAACCGCACCTGGGATTCGCGCTGGTTCGCGAACACCGGCGAGTACGGCCAGCTGCTGCATGAGGACATCAAGATCCGCAAGTATCTTGAGAAGGAACTCAAGCAGGCCGCCATCTCCAAGGTCGTGATCGAGCGTCCGCACAAGAAGTGCCGCGTCACCATCCACGCGGCGCGTCCGGGCCTGATCATCGGCAAGAAGGGCGCCGACATCGAGAAGCTTCGCAAGAAGCTGATGGAGATGACGAAGTCCGAGACGCACCTCAACATCGTCGAGGTGCGCAAGCCGGAGATCGACGCCACGCTGATCGCGCAGTCGATCGCCCAGCAGCTGGAGCGCCGCATCGCGTTCCGCCGCGCCATGAAGCGCGCCGTTCAGTCGGCGATGCGTCTCGGCGCCGAGGGCATCCGCATCAACTGCTCGGGTCGACTGGGCGGCGCCGAAATCGCGCGCATGGAATGGTACCGCGAAGGCCGCGTGCCGCTGCATACGCTGCGCGCCGATGTCGACTACGGCACGGCCGAGGCGAACACCGCTTACGGCATCTGCGGCGTCAAGGTCTGGGTGTTCAAGGGCGAGATCCTGGAGCACGACCCGATGGCGTCGGAACGCCGGGCCACCGAGGGCGATCATGCGCATGGCGGCAGCGCCGGTGGTGAGCGCGAGCGCGGTCGCCGTCGCGAAAACGCCTGAGACATTTGAGAATTTGGAGTTAGAACGATGCTGCAGCCAAAGCGCACAAAGTTCCGCAAGCAGTTCAAGGGCCGCATCCACGGTACCGCCAAGGGCGGCACCAATCTGGATTTCGGCGGTTTCGGGCTGAAGGCGCTTGAGCCGAACCGCGTCACCGCGCGCGAGATCGAGGCGGCCCGCCGCGCGATCACCCGCGAGATGAAGCGCGCCGGCCGCGTCTGGATCCGGGTGTTCCCGGATCTGCCGGTCACCTCGAAGCCGACCGAAGTGCGTATGGGTAAAGGCAAGGGCGCCGTCGACTATTGGGCGGCGCGCGTCAAGCCTGGCCGCATCATGTTCGAGATCGACGGCGTCAGCGAAGAGACGGCGCGCGAGGCGCTGCGCCTCGGCGCGGCGAAGCTCTCGGTCAGGACGCGCTTCGTACAGCGCATCGCAGAATAAGGACGGGCCGATCATGAAAGCCGAAGACATCCGGACCAAGACCCAGGACCAGCTGACCGACGACCTGGCCAGCCTGAAGAAGGAGCAGTTCAACCTGCGCTTCCAGAAGGCCACCGGTCAGCTCGAGAAGACCGCGCGCGTGAAGCAGGTCCGCAGGGACATAGCGCGCATCAAGACCATCGCTGCGGAAAAGTCCGCGGCCAAGAAGGCTTAAGGACGAAAACCATGCCAAAGCGCATTCTGCAGGGCACCGTCGTCAGCGACAAGAATGAGAAGACGGTCGTCGTCAAGGTCGAACGGCGCTTCACGCATCCCGTGATGAAGAAGACCGTGCGCATGACCAAGAAGTACAAGGCGCACGACGAGAATAACGCCCACAAGGTCGGCGATCAGGTGTTCATCCAGGAATCGAAGCCGATTTCCAAGGACAAGCGCTGGATCGTCGTGTCTTCGGACCAGGCGTAAACAAACGAATTTTGGACAGACCGGGGAGGGGCTTCGAGCCTGTCCCGTTAGAAAAGAAGAAGGCGGCCAGTCATGATTCAGATGCAAACAAACCTCGACGTCGCGGATAATTCCGGCGCCCGTCGTGTCATGTGCATCAAGGTGCTGGGCGGCTCGAAGCGGAAATACGCCTCTGTCGGCGACATCATCGTGGTGTCGATCAAGGAAGCCATTCCGCGCGGCCGCGTGAAGAAGGGCGATGTGATGAAGGCGGTCGTTGTTCGCACGGCCAAGGAC
>NZ_RZOJ01000576.1:0-2871 GCF_003998845.1 Mesorhizobium sp. M4A.F.Ca.ET.022.05.2.1
TTGCCGGACAGCGCGACATCGGCCCTCAGCACCGAGGCCCGGTCGCCGAGATGCGCATTGCCGGGGTGGGCAAGCGTCGCGGCCGCGAATTCGGCCATGTCCGGCGAGCATTCGACCAGCATGGCCCGCGCTGCGGGACAGCGCGACAGCACCGCGAGCCCCGCCGCGCCCGCGCCCGCGCCGAAATCGGCCAGCCGCCCGGCGAAGGAGGAGGGCACGGCTGCCGCCAGCATCATGGCGTCCATGCCGGCACGATGACCGCTTCGCGGCTGAACCAGCCAGAAGCGCCCGCGATGGAACGCATCGACCGTGTGGGCCGGGGTGTCCGGGGCAAGGGCGGTTGACGCTACCATTATTTGCGGCGGATCTCGTTGGCGATGCCGGCATCGGTCAGGATGCGGCGCGCCGCATCCGCCTGGTCGGCGTCGACCATGACACGCCGGGGCAGGATGCCGATCGAGCCGTCCAGCACGCTCATGTTCTGGTCGGCGACGAAGCAGGCGATGCCGGCGTCGCGCATCAGCGATTCGACGAAGGAGATGATCACGGCATCGTTGGTGCGGATGAGCTCTATCATGGAACAAAAATCGCAGGTTGCGCCGTTCCTGTAAACGTGGGCGTTGCCGCCGCCGGCCGCAACCGCGCCAATTCGCCTCTTGCCGTGCCCCGTGATGCCGCCCTAGAGTCGGTTCGGGAGTAGGGTGCCGCGTGCGCTTGGAATAGACGGGAGTGTCTGTGGTGGGTGTCGTTCTCAACATCGAAAACGGGAAGCGGGAACCCGCCTCCATCAAGGATCTGATCGATCTCACGGCCGCCGACATGGGGCGCGTCAACGAATTGATCCTGTCCAAGGCCGGTTCCGACGTCGAGATGATCCCCGAGGTCGCCAACCACCTGATTTCGTCCGGTGGCAAGAGATTGCGGCCGATGCTGACGCTCGCCGCGGCCCAGATGTTCGGCTATTCCGGCGAAGGCCACGTCAAGCTCGCCACCTCTGTCGAGTTCATGCACACCGCGACGCTGCTCCACGACGACGTCGTCGACGAGAGCGGAATGCGCCGCGGCAAGAAGACGGCGCGCATGATCTGGGGCAACCAGGCGAGCGTGCTGGTCGGCGATTTCCTGCTCGGCCAGGCCTTCCGCATGATGGTCGATGTCGGCTCGCTGGAGGCCCTCGACATCCTCTCCAGCGCTGCTTCCATCATCGCCGAGGGCGAAGTGATGCAGCTTGCCGCCGCCAAGAACCTGGAGACCACCGAGGACGAGCATTTCGCCGTCATCAAGGCCAAGACCGCGGCGCTGTTCTCGGCCGCCGCCGAGGTCGGCCCGGTCATCGCCCTGGCAACCCGCAACGACCGCGCGGCGCTGCGCTCCTACGGCATGAATCTCGGCCTTGCCTTCCAGCTCATCGACGATGCGCTCGACTATGGCGGCTCCAGCAAGGATCTGGGCAAGAATGTCGGCGACGATTTCCGCGAGGGCAAGGTGACGCTGCCGGTGATCCTCGCCTACCGGCGCGGCACCAAGGCCGAACGCACCTTCTGGAAGCGCGCCATCGAGGACAATGTTACCGACGATGCGGGCCTCGAAAAGGCGATCGGCCTGATGACCCGCCATGGAGCGATTGCCGACACGATCGGCCGCGCCCGCCATTTCGGCGAGATCGCCCGCGATGCGCTGGCGCCGCTGGAGGCGACGCCGCAGAAATCGGCGCTGATCGATGTCATCGATTTCTGCATCGCCAGAGTGAACTGAGGTGGGGTCTGCGGCCGCCGACTTGCTGGCCCGGACGATCGGCACAGGCAGGCTTGGCACGGCTACGCATGGGCTGACCTGTACACCAACATTGCCGCAAGCAGCTATGTGACGTCAGAGTGTTGGTTGGTCGCGCGATCTGCTATGATGCTTCGTCGTCATGGTTCGTTAATCGGGTGACCCGATTGTGAATTCGGCCCGGATTGAAGCCTGACCCCAAAAAGGCCATGCTTTGTCGGGAAAAGACCGAGTCTGTGGCGGTCCCATCGACTTGGGGATTGCGTCTGGCTGAAAGGGATACTATGCGGCAAGGACGTGCGCGCTGGCTCGCAGGGCTGGCAATTGTGACGGGCATGGCGATCTCGGCTCTGCCGGCCTACGCCAAGGAAACCGCCGAGCCGGTCAAGATCACGTCCTTCTCGGGGGCCTACCTCGCCGCCCGGATCGCCGAAGGCGACAACGACCTCGACAGCGCCATCGCCTATTACAAGCAGGCGCTCGCCTTTGCACCCGGCGACACCGCGCTGCAGCAGAGCCTGATGCTGTCGCTGATCGCGCAGGGCCGCTTCGAGGAATCGCTCGTCTACGCCGACAAGCTCAAGGAAGTGCCCGACGTCGAGCGTTTCTCGCGCCTGGCGCTGGCGGTCGATTCCTTCCACAAGAAGGACTTCTCCAAGGCTGAGTACTGGTTGAAACTGTCGCTCGAATCCGATCTCGACCGGCTACTGTCCGGCGTCATGAGTGGCTGGGCCAAGGAAGGCGCCGGCGAGCCCGCTGATGCCATGGCCGCCATCGACAAGCTGCAGGGCCCCGACTGGTTCGGCCTGTTCAAGTCTTTCCACCGCGCGCTGATCGCCGATGCCGCGGGCATGTCGGAGAAGGCCGATCAAATCTACGCCGCGACGCTCCAGGACACCGCCGCCGGCGGTGCCGCCCCGGAGACATGGATGCGCAATGCGCAGGCCTATGCCTCGTTCCTCGCTCGCAAGGGCGACAAGGCCAAGGCGCTTTCGGTGCTCGACCAGGCCGAGGCGTTCGCGCCAGGCAAGCTGGAAATCACCACGCTCCGCGAAGAGATCAACAAGGGCGACAAGGTCGAGCCCTTCATCGCCGGCC
>NZ_RZOJ01000577.1:0-2871 GCF_003998845.1 Mesorhizobium sp. M4A.F.Ca.ET.022.05.2.1
GGCATCGCCAACGCCCGCCATATCCAGGGCGGCATCGACGCGTGGAGAAAGGCGGGCGGGCCGCTGTTGCGGTAGGCCGTGGCGGCGCAGCGCGGGCCGGATTTCAAAAGATCAATTCAGGCCGATGCGCCTGGCGCCGTGCCGGAACATGGCTTCGGCGTCCCGGTCGAAACGGAAGGTGGCGATGAAGTCGTCGGCACGATAGTCCGGCAGGGTCTTGCGGATTGCGGCGGCGAAAGTGCGCGCCTCGTCCTGCCGGCCGGCCAGCGCCAGGCAATGCGCGGCGATCGCCAGGATGATGATGTGGGCGTTGGGGCGGGCGGCCGCCTTCAGCGCCCATTCCGAGGCGTCGCCGAACTCTCCAAGGCGGGCATGGGCCATGGCGCGGGCGCCCATCATGCCGAACAGGAGCGGGTCGAAGGGGCTGAGATGACGCGAATGATCGGACGAGCCGATCGCTGAGCGCGGATCACCCGATTGCGAATGCACGAAGGACAGCGCGTAGTGGCCGAGCGCGAAATTGGGGCTGAGATCGACGGCCCGTTCCAGCTCGAGCAGCGAGCCGTCGCGTTCGCCGCGCAGCCACAGCGCCCGGCCCATGGCCCAATGCGCCGCCGGATTGTGTTCGTCGACCAGAAGACTTTGTCCGGCGGTTTCGAAGGCAAGCGCAGCTTCCTGGTCGCGGTCGCCCCAGCGCTGGAAGGCGTTCTGCCAGTGGGTGAAGGAGAGGCCGGCATAGGCGCGGGCAAAGGTCGGGTCCTGCTTCAGCGCCATGTCGAAGAACTGGTGGGCCAGCTCGTTTTCGGTCCGGGTGAAGCGGTACATGTGCCAGAGGCCGCGATGGTAGGCCTCCCAGGCGTTGAGCGAATTGGGCGCCTTCAGCATCGCCCGGTTGCGCTCGACCGTGGTGACCTCCGCCGCGATGGAGGACACGATGCTGTTGCCGATATCGTCCAGCACGACAAAGATATCGTCCGGCCGGTGCTCGAACGTCTCGGCCCAGACGATGCGGGCCGTGCACACCTCGACCAGCTCGACCGCGACGATGATCCTGCCCGACAGGTTGCGGACGGAGCCGGTTGCCACGTAGTCGACATTCAGCCGGCGCCCGGCATCCTCGGGTGAGATGTCCTTTTCCGCCAAAGCGAAAACCGAGCCGCGGGCGATGACGAAGAAATCCCTGAGCTTGGCCAGGCGGGTGATGATGTCATGGGTCAGGCCGTCGGCCAGCCCACCACGAAAATCCGCGGTGCCGGCGTGCTCGACGAAGGGCATGACTGCGAGCGAGGCGCGGCGTGTCGCCGATGTCTCGGGCTCGGCCGGAGCGACCGGTGCCTGGGGCACCGCAAACGCCGGCACGGATCGCACGGGTGGCGTCGCGCTGGACTGACGGGATCTCATTTCCTGCCATGCCTCGCGCAGGGGGGCGAAATCCAGCTCCTCCGACTCGAAGAGCCGCGCAGCGGCAGCCAGATGCTCCTCGCACGCGCCGATCTGGCCACGCCGCGCGCTGTTTTCCAGCAGCGCAAGATGAGCGCGGCTGTCGAAAGGGGCGAGTTCCAGCCATTTGTCGATATAGGCGCCTGCCTCGTCGGATTCGGCCGGAAGCAGGCCGATCAGATGCTCCAGTATGGCAACATGGCATGACCTGAAACGACGGCGCTGCGCCGTCAGCCAGCTGTTGAAATGCGGGCTGCGGTCGAGTTCCAGCCCGTCGAGGAAATCGCCGGTGAAAAGGTGGGAAAGCGTCCTCAGCCGCTCGAGGCCGAGGCTCTCGATGCCTTCGGCGACCGCCGCGGCGGCTTCCACGGCATCGATGCCAAGTCCGGCAAGACGAAGCGCGACGGTGTCGCCTTCGGTCTCGATCCTGCGCCGGCCCGGCTCGTCGAGCGCGCCGCGCAGCTTGCTGAGGCACCAGCGTAGCTCACCGCGCGGATCGTTCGGCACATCCCACAAAAGCTCGCACAGGCGGCTGCGTCCGACCGGGTGCGGAGCAAGCGCCAGATAGGCAAGCAATGCACGCAGCTTGCGCGACGCCGGCAGCGCCACTGGCATGTCGTCGCGCGAAATCACCAGCTGTCCGAGCAGCCGCACGGAAAGGCCGGCGGCAGTGCTTTTCAGGCTCTCTCGGGCGGATTCCACGTGCGTTTCCACGCTCGCTCCCACGCTGACCAGTTGCTCCATGTTCTATCACCAAACCCGACAAGGCGCACCGGCAGCGGACATTCCGGCCGGATGCAGCCGTTGCCGAAATGAAGGCACGTCGAGCAACCTAACGCGGCAAGGTCTCGAAACCTCGCCGCCAAGCCCTCCGGTTTGTAACCGGATCGTGAGGACCAAGAGGAGACCAGACATGTTGCAGCAGTTGAAGATCAGAACCACGGCCGGGCGCGGCCGGTTGTTCGACAGCATTCTCGACACGGTCGGCGATACGCCGGTCATCCGCATCAACAATCTCGGCCCAGGCCATGCGACGATCTATGCGAAGGCCGAATTCTTCAATCCAGCCGCATCGGTCAAGGATCGCCTGGCGCTCAACATCATCGAGGAAGGCGAGCGCAGCGGCGCGCTGAAGCCGGGCCAGACCGTGGTCGAGGCGACCAGCGGCAACACCGGCATCGGGCTCGCCATGGTCTGTGCGCAAAAGGGCTACCCGCTGGTGGTGACGATGGCCGACAGCTTTTCCGTCGAACGCCGCAAGCTGATGCGCATGCTGGGCGCCAAGGTGGTGCTGACGCCGCGTGCCCAGAAGGGCTTTGGCATGTACAAGAAGGCGGCCGAGCTGGCCGAGGCCAATGGCTGGTTCCTCGCCCGCCAGTTCGAGACCGAAGCCAACGCCGCCATCCACGAGGCGACCACGGCGCGCGAGAT
>NZ_RZOJ01000578.1:0-2848 GCF_003998845.1 Mesorhizobium sp. M4A.F.Ca.ET.022.05.2.1
CCTTCGAAGCGCGCCTGCAATTCGTCGGCGATCTGCGCCGGCGTGCCGACGATCCGCCAATGACCGCGGGCGCCGGCGAAATGGCGGGCAAGCTGGCGGATGGAAAGGCCGTCGCGGCGCGACTGCTCGACGACCAGCGCCTGCCGGCTCTTCATGCCCTCACTCTCCGGCAGTTCCGGCAGCGGCCCGTCGATCGGATAGCGCCAGAGGTCGGAAATGCTGAGATAGCTGGAGAGCAGCGCCACGCCGACCTCGTCCGGGATCAGCTCCTGCAATTCCTCATGCTTTGCCCGGGCTTCCGGCTCGGTCGCCGCGACGACCGGCGCGACGCCGGGCATGATCTTGACGTCGCCCGACGTGCGCCCATAGGCAGCGAGCCGGCCCTTGACGTCGTCATAGAAGGCCTTCGCCTCCTCAAACGTCTGGGCCGCGCTGAACACGACATCGGCGGTCCTGGCAGCGAGGTCCTTGCCGTCCTCCGAGGCTCCGGCCTGCACCATGACCGGCGCGCCCTGCGGCGAACGCGGCAGGTCGAGCGCGTCCCTGACGGAAAAGCTCTGGCCGTCATGATTGAGGCCGCCACTGCCGGCGCCACGCCACAGACCTGCGACCACAGCGGCGAATTCCCGGGCGCGTTCATAGCGGTCGGCATGCGAACGCAGGCCCATCGAGCCGAAATTGGCGGCTTCGATATTGCTTGCCGAAGTGACCAGGTTCCAGCCGGCGCGGCCGCCGCTCAGCTGGTCGAGCGAGGCAAAGGTGCGCGCCAGCCCGTAGGGCTCGTTGTAGCTGGTCGAAGCTGTCGAGACGAGGCCGATGCGCCCGGTCTGCACGGCGATCGCCGAAAGCAGGCTGATCGGCTCGAAACCGATCGAGCGCGAGGTCTGGCTGGCGATGCCGACATTGGCCTCGCGCAGGCCGGCGGCATCCTCGCAGAAGATCATGTCGAGCTTCGCCGCTTCGGCCGTGCGGGCGAGTTGTATGTAGTGGCCGATGTCGATGCCCGCGGTGACATGCGCCTTTGGATGGCGCCAGGCGGCGATGTGGTGGCCTGTCGCCCACAGGAACAGGCCGAGCTTCATCTGCCGCGGGCTCATGGTTTGCCTCCCGCCTCGAGTCCGAGATGCTGGCGCAACGTCGCTTCGGCACGTGCGGATTGAGCCAGGCCGCGACGCTGCAACTCCGGCAGCACGCGATCGGCAAAGGCCTCAAGTGAAGGAAGATCAGCCGGCAAAGCAAAATTGAGGCCGTCGCAGCCGTTCGAGTCGAACCCCGCTTCGAGCCTTTCGGCGGCCACGGTCACAAACACCTTAAGTGTTTCCGGCTTGCGCCCAGCAGCAAGCGCCCGTCGTTTCAGGTCGTCGCCGGCCACACCCGCCGACGGTTGCTCGTCCAGCAGGACGACGTCGGCGACGCGGGTGGCGAAGTCGAGGTCGGCCTCGGACAGGCCGGACATGACCAGCACCGGCGTGCCCTGCGGCGAGCGCGCCACGTTGAGCGGCCCGCGCACCGAAAAGCACTCGCCCTTGTGGTCAAGCAGGTGCATCTTCTGCGGATCGTGGAAGCGGCCGCCGGACTTGTCGAACAGCAGCGCATCGGCGTCCCAGCCCCTCCACAGGCCTTGCACGATGCCGATGAATTCTTCGGCGCGGCGGCGGAAATCACCTTCGGAAAACCCTTCCGGCCGGCTGAAATTGGCGGCCTGGCGCGGATCCTGGACCATCGTCGCGTTCCAGCCGATACGGCCGTGGCTGATGATGTCGAGGGAAGCAAAGCGACGCGCCAGATTGTAGGGCTGGTGCGCGAGCGTCGAGGCCCCGGCGACGAGCCCGATCCTTTCGGTCAGCGTCGCGAGCGCCGCCAGCAGCGTCGTTGCCTCGAACGGGCTGGTTGATCGAGCGCCGTTGGCTGCGGTATCGGAAACGACGACCATGTCGACCCCTGCCGCCTCCGCTTTCCGCACGAAGCCGGCTATGCGGCGGAAGTCCAGGCCGGCCTGTCCGTCGGTGGCAGCAATGTCGAGCGAAATGGCGAGATGCATGACGCGAACCTAAGTCCGCCTTCGCGCAAGGCAAGTCCGTCGGGTGGGCCAGCGGGCCGTCACTTGCCGGCCAGCCCCTACTTGCCGGCAAGAATATCCTTGATCAGCCGCTGGCAGCGCTCGGCCATGAAATCGAGCAGCAGCCGCACTTTCGGGTCCTGCAGCTTCTTGTGCGGGTAGACGGCGGCGAACTGCACCGGCGTCGGCGGTGTCTTGGCCAGGATCACCTTCAGCCGTTGGTCGCGGATGAAAGGCTCGACCTCGAAGCGCGGCTTGTTGATGATGCCACGACCCGACAGCGCCCAGCCGGTCAGCACATCGCCGTCATCGGTGTCGTACGGCCCGTGCACCTCGAATTTCTGCGGGCCGGCCGGCGTCTGCAGCGTCCACACATATTCGCGCGCGCCGGCATAGCGCAGCATCAGGCAATCGTGCTTCTTGCCGATCAATTCCTGCGGCTCGGCCGGCTCGCCGCGCGCCTCCAGATATTTCGGCGCCGCCACCAGCACCCGCTCGCATTCCATGATGCCGCGCATCCTGAGGCTGGAATCCTCGATGATGCCCAGCCGGAAGGCGACGTCGATGCCTTCCTTCATGATGTCGACATTGTGATCCGAAAGCCTGAGCCGCACCTCGATATCAGGGTATTTGTCGTGGAAGTCCGGAATGCCGGAGGCCACCAGCCGCCGCCCGAGGCCGAGCGGCGCCGTCACCTTGATCGTGCCGCGCGGCTGGCCGGACAATGCCGAGACGGCGGCCTCCGCCTCGGTGATCGCCTCCAGCACCTGCTTGGCGCCGGTGTAGAAC
>NZ_RZOJ01000579.1:0-2844 GCF_003998845.1 Mesorhizobium sp. M4A.F.Ca.ET.022.05.2.1
TACGCCGATGATGCTGTTCAGCTTGGCCAGACATGGCGGCGAGTTCATGCGGTAAACGACGATGAACGGCGCGAAGGCCGGGTGTTCGGTCGCGACACGGCGGAACTCCTGCATACCGACGCGGACCCGCTCACGCCAGGGCAGGCTTTCATCGGGGACCACCAGCGCGCTCATCTGCCGATCGACAAGCGTCTCGTAAAGATGCGCCTGCGAGGGGAAGTGATGGTAGATGCTCATCGCCTCGCAGCCGAGCGCGGCGGCCAGCTTGCGCATCGAGAAACCGGAAAGCCCTTCCCGCTCGATCACCTCGAAGGCGGCGTCCTCGATCATCTCGCGGGACAACCGGCCGCGTGTTCGCTTTCTTTTGCTCGATGAGTCCATGGCGGCGCTTGACAACTTACACTGTAAGGTTCATTTTCGGCCATACCTTACATCGTAAGGCTATCAAACACCAGAGGAGAAACAATGTCGACCCATCGCACGCTTTCAAATTCCACCCTTCGCCTGGCGTCCGCATCAATGCTCGCGGCCGCTTGCGCCTTGACCCTGACCTTGGCCTCGGCGCCTGCCCAGGCCGACGACTACGACGCCGCCATCAAGGACATCCAGTCGACCATGGGCGGCGTGCCGAGCTTCGTGAAGCAGTTCCCGAAGGCCGGTCTGCCCGGCGCCTGGGCCGAGGTCAAGGCCATTGAGCTCAGCGACAAGACGGCGCTGCCGCCGAAGGTGAAGTCGCTGATCTCGCTGGCGGTCGCGGCACAGATTCCGTGCAACTACTGCATCTGGTCGGACACGCAGGTCGCCAAGCGCGCCGGCGCTACCGACGAGGAGATCCAGGAAGCGGTGGCGATGGCCGCGATCACCCGTCACTGGAGCACCATCTTCAATGGCATGCAGGTCGATTTCGAGCAGTTCAAGAAGGAGATGGGCGGGGAGTAGGCCGCCGGTGGCAAAGGTTTCGACATGATCGACAAGGCCCGCCGTTCGCGGGCCTTGTCGTCCATTGGTGAGCCCCCTTCCTCCTAATAGCGCAGGTGGCTCGAATGCCTGCCCGCACGTCCTCGGATGTTATCCCCGCAGGCGGTTTTTCGTCGGGCGACGCCCGGCTCGCCCATTGCACCCCAGAGTGGAAACGCCACTGCGAGCCGGGTGAAACCCGGCCGGCCGCCGGCACCGAGCAGCACCGCCTCAACCTGCCCTGCAGGCGGGCGACGGTTCCCGGCTCGCCCCCACGGCGACCCGCGCAGGACTGCCAGCAATTGCGCCAGTTTTCGCCGAGACTGTTTGTGGTCCGGCTAGCCACATCTGTATTTCCCAAGCTTATCCAAGGACATCCGCAGCGCGTCGAAAGATAGACTTGCGATGCACTTGCCGGCTCGATCATCCGACACCTTCAAGCCCGCCAGTGCCGTTGGCCACAAAGCTTTCCCACCGACTGGAGTGCCTGCTTCGCCGCTGCCTGCGACCGCTACGGCCTCGCCATTCCAGGCCGGCGGAAAAAGCCGATCCGCGCGGCTCATGATTAACCAATCGCGAACGAGTGAGGTTAACAAACAGCTAATTTAGTTGACTACTATCCCCACAGGTATATTTTTATATGCGTTGGGTGTGCAATTTGGGCGAGCAAGATCGGCGATGGTGGCAACCAGACGCGTGATCGCGATTCACGGGGCATAGCAGGCTGAGCGGCAACCAATAAGCCGTACAGTACAGCTCCCGCAAACTCAGACGTTTTTACGCACATCATGGGTGATGGCACCTTTGGCTGACGCCGGGGTTCGCCACGGTTTCAGGACTTGGTCGAGCCTTGCCCGACCGGGGTGGTGGTGTGCGTGCCGCGTAAGGGGAAGTCATGAGCAGGATTATGAAGGTCGTGAAACTTGGCCCGGGGGCTGGCCGCAAAGGCGCCAATGCCGATCGTGGTCGTGCGCTGGTCGCCGGTGGCGCGGGGTTCCTGGGTTCGCATTTGTGCGACAGACTGCTGCTGGACGGATACGAGGTCGTCGTCCTCGACAACTTCCACACCGGGAAGCGCTACAACCTCAACGGCATGCATCGCGACCCGTTCTTCACCTGCATCAAGCACGACATCGTCGATGTGCTGCCGATGGACCTTGCGGTCGACGAGATCTACAACCTCGCCTGCCCCGCCTCCCCGCCGCATTACCAAGCCGATCCGATCCATACGTTCAAGACGAGCGTGCTGGGGTCGATCAACCTTCTGGAGCTCGCCCGTCGCCACAAGGCCAAGATCTTCCAGGCTTCGACCTCCGAGATCTACGGCGACCCGCTGGTGCATCCGCAGCCCGAGAGCTATTTCGGCAACGTCAACACGCATGGCCCGCGCTCCTGCTATGACGAGGGCAAGCGCTCGGCCGAGACGCTGTTCTACGACTATTCGCGGACATACGGCATCGACGTCCGTGTCGCCCGCATCTTCAACACCTATGGCCCGCGCATGCAGCCCGACGACGGCCGCGTGGTGTCGAACTTCATCGTCCAGGCGCTGCGCGGCGAGGACATTACCGTCTACGGCAGCGGCACGCAGACGCGCTCATTCTGCTTCGTGGACGACCTCATCGAAGGCTTCATCCGGCTGATGAACGCCCCGGCGGCGGCAGCGCACCCGGTCAATCTCGGCAACCCCGTCGAGTTCACCATCATGGAGCTGGCGGAGCTGGTCGTCGGTTACACGAACTCCCGCTCGCGCATCGTGCACCGGCCGCTTCCGGTCGACGATCCGAAGCAGCGCAAGCCCGATATTTCCTTCGCCAGGCAGCATCTCGGCTGGGAGCCGAAGGTCGCCTTGAGCGAAGGCCTCGCCCACACCACGGCGTATTTCGA
>NZ_RZOJ01000057.1:0-22763 GCF_003998845.1 Mesorhizobium sp. M4A.F.Ca.ET.022.05.2.1
GAACAAGCCGGCTTGCTTTCGATGGGCCTCATAGGCGCCGGCCAGATCCGTGCGCGAGAATTTCTTCTCTTCGTCCAGCGCCGCGATCAGATAGAGCACGAAAATCCCGGCGACAGGCACCACCGCCCAGATCGACCATGTGGCGATACCCCAACCGGCCCAGAAGATGATGTAGGACGTGTAGAACGGGTGGCGGATGTAGGAGAAGGGTCCGTCGGTCACCAGGCCATGCGGATTGTCGGCGTCGAAGACAAAGCGCAGCCGCGCCTTGCGCGACCTCGCAATCGCCCACCAGAACAGCGCGGAACTCGCCAGCTGGATCACCAGCCCGACGATCTTGGCCAGTAGCGGCTGCGGCAGGATCCAGATGATCGCCAGGAAAAACAGCGCCGTCGCGGCCACGACGACCGAGATTATCTTCGCGCCCGAGGACATGCCCGACGATTGGAAATGAGCGCGCATCGACCACAGATACTGGCCGACCGTGGCGATGCCGATGATCGAGACAAGAAGGTCGAGCCCACGTTCCATCGTCAACATTCCATGCCCGCCATCGAAGATTCGGGAGCCACTATAGACGGTCGGCGCAGATTAGTCCTTTCTTAACCAGAAACCTAAAGCCCGCGTAGACCCGGGAATGCGATATTGGCCGCTACGCAATCCTAAGGTTCAATGCATCATGGCCGTCGTTGAGCGTACGATCCGCACCCCGCAGGCCGATTTGCGCGTCAGCGAATCGGCGGGCCCCGGCATGCCCATCGTGATGATCCACGGGTCCGGCGCCTCGCGCGCCGTGTTCGCCCGCCAGTTCGACAGCCCGCTTGCCGATGCCCACCGGCTGATCGCTTTCGACCTGCCCGGCCATGGCGAGTCCTCGGATGCCGCCGACCCGGCGACGGACTATACGCTCACCGGCCTGGCGCGATCGGCGGCCGAGCTCCTCGACGGTCTGGGCATCGGCCACGCCGTCGTCTACGGCTGGTCGCTCGGCGGCCATGTCGCCATAGAGCTCGCAAGCTTCCATCCGGCCGTCCACGGATTGATGCTGACCGGTGCGCCGCCCGTATCGAAGGGCTTCTTCGGCATGCTGCGCGGCTTCCACGCCAACTGGGACATGCTGCTCGCTTCCAAGAAGGTCTATTCCGAACGCGATGCCGAACGCTTCGAAACGCTGTGCTTCGGCGACAGCGCGGATCCGTCATTCCGCGACGCCATCCTGCGCACGGATGGCCGGCTGCGCGTCATGGTGCTCCGTTCCATGATGGCCGGCAAGGGCCCCGACCAGAAACAGGTTGTCGAGCAGGCCGCCTTCCCCGTCGCGATCATCAACGGCGAGGACGACCCGTTCATCCGGCTCAACTACTTCGACACGCTGGATTGCGGCACGCTGTGGGAGCAATGCCACGTCGTCCCTGGCGCCGGACATGCCCCTTTCTGGGAGCGTCCGGACCTGTTCAATCCGATGCTGTCGCGCTTTGCTGAGGCTGTCGCGACGCATGATGCGGATACTGCCCTGCCGGCCCTGCGCCGGACCGGTTGACGTCACGTAACGCCGACGATTTTCTTCTTAACCATGAGCGGCCGATCGTCGGCAGGCTCAATGTCTTCTTAACAGCTGGGCGCTAGCCGTGGCTTGTGTTGCGGGGACGGTGACATGAGCATACTGGCCACGATCAAGGATCACAGCGGCAGAATCTACCGCGGTATCCAGTTCCTGCTTGTACTGAGCATCGCCGCGACCGCGCTCGGCGCGGCCGGCCTGGTCAGGGACTCCTCCTTCACGAGCGCCCTCATCGTTTCGATGGTGGCGACTGGCCTGGCGCTGCTGGTGCTGATGTACATGCGCAGCAGCGTGGTCCAGCGCCTGCGCTCGGCGGCGGCCGCCGAAGCGGAGAAGCATCATTTTCTGGCCGTCGACGCGATGACCGGCGCCATGACCCGCCGCTATGTCCTCGAAGCGCTCGACGAGCGGCTGGGCACCTTGCGCAGCCGGCGCGAGGCGAGCCTGCTGTTGATTGATCTCGATCACTTCAAACAGCTCAACGACACGTTCGGCCATCAATTCGGCGACCTCGCCCTGGCGCATCTGGTCAAGGCCGCAGAGCGTATCTTCGCCGACGGCGTAGTCGGGCGGCTGGGTGGCGACGAATTCGCCGTCATCGTTCCGCACGGCAATCTGGCAGTGATCAACAAGGATGCGCGCCGGCTGCTCGATGTGATGCGGGCAGGCAAATCGCATGAAGGCAAGATCGTCCCGCTATCAATCTCGATCGGCGTGGCACTAGCTCCCGCGCACGCCTCGAACACGACGGAGCTGATGTTGCTTGCCGACCTCGCCCTCTATGAGAGCAAGGCCGGCGGCCGTGGCCGCGTCACCGTGTTCGACGAGGAGATGCTGTCGGACAAGCGCTACCGTCGCCTGGTCGAGCGCGAGCTTCGAGCGGCCATCTACCTCGGCGAGCTTGACCTCCACTATCAACCGATCGTCGATACCGACCGATCGACCTTTGCGCTTGAAGGGCTCGTCCGCTGGCGCCATCCGGTGCGTGGCCTGATATCACCGGCCGACTTCATACCGATCGCCGAGCGTTCGACCTTGATCGACATGCTCGGCGAATGGGTATTCAGGCGCGCTTGCGCCGACATCGCACATTTTCCCGGGCTCCGCATCAGCATCAACGTTTCCGGCGAGCAGCTGAAGCGCGACGAGATCGTCACCATGTGCGACCGCGTGCTCCGCGAAACCGGCAGGTTGGCGGCTGAGTTCATAATCGAGATCACCGAGACGGTGGCGACCGCGGCCACGCCCGAAATCCTGAAGCGCCTGGAAGCCCTGCGCGGGCTCGGCTTCCACATCGCGCTCGACGATTTCGGCACCGGCCATTGCGGCATCAACTATCTCAAGACCTTGCCCATCGACAGTATCAAGATCGACCGCTCCTATATCAGCAGCCTCGCCCACGATCAGGTGGCCCAGATCTTCGTCTCGGCGCTGGCGCAGATCGCACGCATCCAGCATGTCACCATCGTCGCCGAAGGCGTCGAGACGGAAGAGGAGTTCACCCTCGCCAGGGCAGCCGGCTGCAACCGCTTCCAGGGCTATTTCTTCGGCAGGCCGGCACCGCGCCAAAAGGCCGGCGCTCTCCCCGCCGCCGATGCCGCAGCGCTGGCCCTGATCGCCTGAGGGCACAAAGCCGGCAAAATTTCCTATTTTCCTTGCCCTCCCCGCGAACCCGTGGGACGATGGCGTTGGGCAGGTGGCGATTGAAAAGAAGCCCCGCCCGCGACGGCCGAACAGGCCGGCCGCCGCTCACAGGGAAACGCCTGAGTGGAGGTCAGCCATGGGTACTCGCGCCGGAGGACGACGCACGGGACCGAAATGCATAGCCATAGTCGGTCCCTTCGCAAGCGGTAAGACGACACTTCTCGAAGCAATCCTCGCCCGGACGGGCGCCATTCCCCGCCAGAATCCCGTTTCATCAGGCAGCACAGTTTCCGATCATTCGGCCGAGGCCCGCGCCCACGCCATGAGCGTCGAGGCGACCTTCGCCACCACGGAATTCATGGGCGAGCAGCTCACCTTCGTCGATTGTCCCGGCTCGATCGAGTTCGCCTTCGAGGCCGAACCGGTGCTTGCCGCCTGCGATGCCGCCGTTGTCGTGGCCGAAGCCGACGAGAAGAAGATCCCCGCGCTGCA
The DNA here is from genome assembly GCF_003998845.1 of Mesorhizobium sp. M4A.F.Ca.ET.022.05.2.1. NCBI lineage: Bacteria > Pseudomonadati > Pseudomonadota > Alphaproteobacteria > Hyphomicrobiales > Phyllobacteriaceae > Mesorhizobium > Mesorhizobium sp. M4A.F.Ca.ET.022.05.2.1. The sequence continues at coordinate 3,698 of NZ_RZOJ01000057.1, forward strand.
GCTCATCATGCGCAAGCTCGACGATCTTGGCGTGCCGCGCATCCTGTTCCTGAACAAGGTCGACAAGGCGATCGCCGGAGTGCGCGACACGCTGAAGATGCTGCAGCCGGCAAGTTCGGTGCCGCTGCTGCTGCGCCAGATTCCGCTGCGCAAGGACGGTGTCGTCATCGGTTCGATCGATCTCGCGCTGGAGCGGGCCTACATCTACCGCGAATATGCCGAAAGCCAGGTCGCTGACATCCCAAGCGACGACAAGGCTCGTGAGCTGGAAGCCCGCTTCTCCATGCTGGAGACGCTCGCCGACCATGACGACCAGTTGATGGAGCAGCTGCTCGAGGAGATCGAACCGCCGAAGGATGCCATCTTCGACGATCTCGCCGCCGATCTTCGCGCCGGCGCGGTGACGCCGGTGCTGATTGGCACCGCCGAGAAGGGCAATGGCGTGCTGCGTCTCCTGAAGGCGATCCGCCATGACGCGCCCGACATCGAGGCGACCCGCAAGCGCCTTGGCGCGCCCGACGGCAACCAGACCGTTGTCCAGGTGATGAAGACCATCCACACCGCCCATGGCGGCAAGCTGTCGGTCTCGCGGGTGCTGTCCGGGCAGCTCGCCGACGCGGCCGAGCTTTACCTCTCGAACGGCGAAAGCGCCAAGGTCTCCGGCATCTACAAGATGCTTGGCAAGGATCAGCTGAAGCTCGCCTCCGCCAAGACCGGCGACACCGTCGCGCTGGGCAAGCTCGACAACGTCAAGACCGGCCAGACGCTGAGTTCGGTCAAGGGCGGCAGCAAGCCGCTGGTCACGCTGGAGCCACCGCAGCCGGTGTTCGCCTTCGCGCTGCGGCCGAAGGAGCGCAAGGACGAGGTCAAGATGTCGGCCGCCATCCAGCGCCTGGCCGAGGAGGATCCCTCGCTCAGCCTGCGCCACAACCAGGACTCCGCCGAGACTGTGCTGTCGGGACATGGCGAAATGCACCTGCGGGTCGTGCGCGAGCGGCTCGAGGGCAAGAACCAGATCCCGGTCGAGGGCCACGCTCCGGCCGTGCCCTATCGCGAGACGATCCGCAAACCGGCGCAGCAGCGCGGCCGCCACAAGAAGCAGTCCGGCGGCCACGGCCAGTTCGGCGACGTGGTGATCGAGATCAAGCCTCTGCCGCGCGGCACTGGCTTCCAGTTCACCGACACCATCACCGGCGGCGTGGTGCCGAAGACCTACATTCAGTCGGTGGAGACAGGCATACGCGACTATCTGAAATCGGGACCGCTCGGCTTCCCCGTGGTCGATGTCGCAGTCAATCTCTCGGACGGCTCGTACCATGCCGTCGACTCCTCCGACATGGCCTTCCAGATGGCGGCCAAGCTGGCGATGAAGGAGGGCATGGCTGCCTGCTCGCCGGTGCTGCTCGAGCCGGTGATGAAGGTCGAGATCGTCACACCGTCCGACGCGACATCGAAGATCATCGCGTTGATCCCGCAGCGGCGCGGCCAGATCCTCGGTTATGACGCGCGGCCTGATTGGCCGGGATGGGATGTCGTCGAGGCGACCATGCCGCAGGCCGAGATCGGCGATCTGATCATCGAGTTGCGCTCGGCAACCGCCGGCGTCGCCAGCTATCGGGCAGCCTTTGACCACATGGCCGAGCTTACCGGCCGGCTGGCCGACGAAGCGATGAACGCCAGCGGCAAGGCTGCCTGAACGGGACTTGTTGTGGCAGACACGCAAACGGCGCCCGGACTATCCGGACGCCGTTCTTATTGCGGACCGTCTTCCTGGGAGGCAAACGGCAGGTCCGCCGCAGCGGGAAATGGTTCGGACGCGGTAGCCGCCTGAGCCCGGTCCGTCCGAGTGATGCCCCCATCTCCCGGACCGACCAAACCGCGTCCTATGATCTGCTTATTCGATAGAGTGCGTCTTCGCCATGTTACCAGAGGTTACATGTCACTGTTACGTGGCAGTGCCGATCGATTTTCCGCCGCATCCGTGGACTGCGGGCAACAAAAAAGCCGGATCAATAAAGATCCGGCTGAGTTTGATTGGAAGTGCCTGTTGAGGCTAACCTCCAGAGGGGAACACTCGAGGGCGCTAATGGGAGGAGAACGCGCCCAGGAGATGATCTATATATGTGCTCATCATGCCCAAGAAACAAGCATCTATTTTGCAACACACGCATGCAAAAAGGCGCAGGCTGTGGTCCAACCCACTACCGGGCTCAATAGGACCAGGAAAATCGGTGGAATCGAGCGCGACTCAGGGTCAAAGTCGCTGCCGAAACCTTCATCAGGGTCGTTTCCAATCGGAAAATGCGAACGCCGCCAAATGATGTGGATTCGAGCAGCCCCAGTCCATTTTTGCGGCAAGGGCGCCTGATGCGTACATTTTCAGCAATCGCCGGCAGCGCGCTGTTCCTTGTCGTGGCCCCCGGCGTCGTTGCCGGGCTGGCGCCTTTTCTTTTGACGAACCGCTACCAGCTGCCGCTGTCGACGGTGCCGGCCTTCGTTCCTGTCGGCTGGGTGCTGGTTGTGGGAGCGACAGCCATGCTGCTGCACGCCTTCACCCGCTTCGCGCTCGAGGGCCTTGGCACGCCGGCCCCGGTGGCGCCGACCGAACGGCTGGTTGTCAGCGGCATCTACCGTTACGTGCGCAATCCGATGTACGTCGCCGTGCTGTCGATCATCCTCGGCCAGGCGCTGTTGTTCTCGAGCTGGACGCTCGTCGCCTACGGCGCCGTGGTCGGCGCCGCCATGGTCTCGTTCGTCAGGCTCTACGAAGAGCCGACGCTCGCCCGTCGCTACGGCGCCGAGTACGAGGCCTACCGTCGCGCCGTCCCCGGCTGGCTGCCGCGGCTGACGCCATGGCGCGGGTGATCCGACAAACCGGAGGTTCAGGTCAGGCCGGTCTCGCCTGGATTTCGACGCACCCTAGAAGGACCAGCTGCGCGCCTTGGCGATGATGAAATCGCGAAAGACATGCAGCTTGGCCTGGTTCTTCATCGCGTCCGGATAGGCGAAATAGGTATCGAAGGACGGCACCTCCGTCTCCGGCAGGAGCTGGATCAGGCCCGAATCCTTGTTGATCACGTAGTCGGGCAGCATGGCGATGCCGGCGCCACCCTGCACCGCGCGCTTGATCGACAGGATGTCGTTGATCTGCAGCGTCGGCACTCTTTGCCCATTTTCGAAATCGCCGACCGTCTCCAGCCAGTTTAGCTCCGACAGGTGCGACGGCACCGGCACGCCGAAGGTGACGATGCGATGGTTCCGAAGCTCGGCGATCGAGGCCGGTTTGCCGTATCTGCTGATGTAGGAGGGCGCCGCGTAGAGATGGAAATGCACGGTGAACAGGCGGCGCTGGATGAGATCCGGCTGCTGCGGCTGACGCAGCCGGATGGCGCAGTCGGCCTGGCGCATGGTGAGGTCGAGCTCTTCGTTGGCGAGAATCAGCTGCAGGCTGATCTCGGGATAGAGTTCGATGAATTCCTGCACGCGTTCGGTCAGCCAGCCGGCACCAAGACCGACCGTGGTCGTCACCCTCAGCACGCCGGACGGCCGATCCTTGGCCTCGGTCAGCCGCGATTTGATCGTCTCCAGCTTCATCAGCACGTCGTGCGCCGTGCGGAACAGCATTTCGCCCTGCTCGGTCAGCACCAGGCCGCGCGCGTGGCGGTGGAACAGCGCCACGCCGACATCATGCTCCAGCGCACTGACCTGACGCGAGATCGCCGACTGCGACAGGTGCAACGTCTCGGCGGCATGGGTGAACGACCCAGCCTCCGCCGCAGCGTGAAACACGCGAAGCTTGTCCCAGTCCAGCGCCATGGTTTCCCCTCGTATCGTTTTCTGGCGTCTGAATGAAAAATCAGGCTTTTAAACGGCTTTTCTCAGCCGTTTTGTTATTCCGCCGCCTCGCGGTGCACCTCGATCCCGGCGAGATATTTTTCAGCCTCGAGCGCGGCCATGCAGCCGAGTCCGGCCGCCGTCACCGCCTGCCGGTAGATGTCGTCGGTGACGTCGCCGGCGGCGAACACACCGGGCACGTCGGTGCGGGTCGAGTCCGGCGCTGTCCACAGATAGCCGTTCGGCTTCTGCTTCAGCTTGCCGACGAACAGCTCGACCGCCGGCGCATGGCCGATCGCCACGAACACGCCATCGACCTTGAGCCGCGTCACCTCGCCGGTCACGACATTGCGCAGCGTCAGCCCTTCCACCGAAGGCGGCAGCGGCGCCTTGCCGGGCTGCCCGGTGATTTCGTCGACGACCGTGTCCCAGATGACGCGCACATTCTCCTTCTTGAACAGCCGCTCGCGCAGGATGCGCTCGGCGCGGAAGTCGCCGCGCCGGTGAATGACGGTGACGCTCTTGGCGAGGTTCGAGAGATAGAGCGCCTCCTCCACCGCCGAATTGCCGCCGCCGACCACCGCGACATCCTTGCCGCGATAGAAGAAGCCGTCGCAGGTTGCGCAGGCCGAGACGCCGAAGCCCATGAAGGTCTGCTCGGAGGGAATGCCCAGCCATTTCGCCTGCGCGCCGGTGGCGATGATCAGCGCGTCGGCGGTGTAGGTGGTGCCGGAATCGCCCTTGGCCCGGAACGGCCGCACGTTGAGGTCGACCTCGGTGATGATGTCGTTGACGATGTCGGTGCCGACATGCTCGGCCTGCTTCAGCATCTGCTCCATCAGCCATGGACCCTGGATAGGATCGGCAAAGCCCGGATAGTTTTCGACGTCGGTGGTGATCATCAACTGGCCGCCCTGCTGCAGGCCGGCGACCAGCATGGGTTTCAGCATGGCGCGGGCGGCATAGATCGCCGCCGTATAGCCGGCTGGGCCGGAGCCGATGATGAGGACTGGCGCGTGCTTGGTGGTCATGAAAGCTCTCTGCTGAGGGCAGCCAAGGATTTTGATTAAAGGAAATCCCGCCCGATTGTCGCGCGTAATGTAAGTGCTGCCCGCGGCGCCAGCAAGGCGGGTTGGGATTCGTCCCCGGAAAGCTGCGCCGGCATAGCCGGCAATATCTCTCACCCTCCGGTCAAAAATCGTCGGACGGAGGGATGGCATGCATCGGAAAGTCTAATTACAAAATCACGAAAGATTCTTGCGCGCACGAAAGCCGACCATGCCGCTCAAAGCTGATCTCGACGCCATCGACTGGAAGATCCTGCGCGAGCTGCAGGATGACGGGCGCATGACCAATGTCGAGTTGTCCAACCGCGTCGGCATTTCGGCGCCGCCTTGCCTGCGCCGCGTCCGGCGGCTGGAGGAGGCCGGCATCATCCGCGGCTACCGCGCCCTGCTCAACGCGCCGGCGCTCGGCATGGATGTCGTCGCCTTCTGCCTCATCGGCCTGCATCATCAGGCCGACGCCGAGCTGAAGACCTTCGCCGAGCGCACGCGCGGCTGGCCGATCGTGCGCGACGCCTGGATGGTATCCGGTGAATCCGACTTCCTGCTGCACTGCGTGGCGAGCGACCTCGGCACCTTCCAGACCTTCGTCATCGAGGAACTGGCCTCGGCGCCGAATGTCGATACCGTGCGCACCGCGCTCACCATCCGTCGCGTCAAGGACGAGGGGCTGGTGGCGTTCAAGGCCTGATCGGGATCATTCCCACGGCCAGCCGGAAGAACTCTTTTGAACAAACTGAATCGACCCTTTCCGGAGGTAGGCAGCACAGGCACACGTCGGCCTGCGCCGAAAAGCTATCCCGCATAGAAGCAGTTCGAATCTGCGGCTCAGCGGGTGTCAATTCTCCTCAAGATAACCCGGTCCGTACGACTCTTTCCAAACTCCAGTGGTTGCGACTGTCACAACCTTGTTCACGGCCTCCTGGAGTCGGGCACCGGGATACTTTCTGTGCGCTGCTAGCAACTCATTGGCGTATTGCTGTGTGACTGCTTTGGCACCTTCGACACCGAAGAATTTTAGCATAACCGAGATGTGCCCCTCGGCGAGCGTCACGATGGGATATGTGTCGGTAGCGTCCGCAACGCGGTTCAACTCGCGTAGTGCATCTATGGCTTCCTTGAGCAGTGGCTCCGCGTCGTCCCAGCCCTGCGACAAGGAAGCGATGATCATCAATTGCTGGGCATAGGCGTGTTCTATTTGGGGCGATGCGTACGCCTCGCGCGCCGTTTTTAGTTTCTCTAGCGCCTCGGCTTGATTACCGAAATCGCGCAACGCCAACCCGTATTGGAGCCAGTATAGGCCGTCGATATGAAATTTTGTCTCAAACGCTTCATATACCGACCGGACTTTGTCTTCATCATCACGCATCATCTCTTTGACAAAGCGATGATTGATGATGGATTTGAAAACTACGCCATCTGCTTTCCCGACATTCTTAATCACTGGAGTCTCATAATCGGAAAACGCCTCCAAAACAGCGATCAGGCAATCCCTGATCATCGTCGTAGGAACGATCTTCTCGAACAATTCACGAACGTTGGGTGCCGCGCAGAATACTTCTTTGTATTCGTCACGATGATACCCTCAGTCTCGCGCGACATAACGTTGACGTCTTCCGCAATGCCAAGATTAGAGAGCGCCGAACCCACGATGTGAGAGCTTAGCGTTGATCTGTGAATGCTTGCGAAGCCGACAATGACAAGGAATTTTTTGTGACGATCATCACCTAGATTCTTGAAGTCCCTATCGATGATTTGCGTGAAGCCAAGGCCGGTGGTTGCCTCCATCAAGCCGATCAGCAACTGCCGGTCGGCCTTGTTAAAAATTTCCTTGACTCGCCCCTCCGGCGTCATCGGTTGCAGGCGCGTCCAGGGCCCGAACTTCTCCAACTTTTCAAGTATCCGGTTCGTATCCGCTTTGCGTATCTTCTCGACGTTGAACGTCTTGGAGATGGAGGGTTCGACAGTTGCTTTCACCCGTCTATTCCAGATGTTGAGCCGCTCTGAGGCCACGATGCAGATGTGCTTCGTTCGCGCCTCTACAAGCAGCTCGGCGATCTCGTTGTGCATCGCCTCCATCTTGTCAATAAATAGGTAAAACGCCGAGGTATTGATCTGCTCCAATGCAACGACAACCTCCTTAAAGTCACTGACTGCCTCTCTCAGAAAGTAGACGGGCGCGTTCGAAGCATTGCTAACATGGAGAGCGGCAATCATCAGAGCGGTGGTTTTGCCAGAACCCGCAGGGCCTACCAACGCTATGCACTTTTTGCTTTCGTGGCCTTCTTCGACAAGCTTGGAGAAATCTTTGATGAACGCGAGATCGGCTGGAACGCCATCGAGGATGTCGGCCCAGCGGGGCTTGTATCCCTTATAGAACTCTCGAATCGCGCCAAGGGTATTGTTCGACTCGGAGCGCGGCAGACTGTCAGCGCTTACGAGCGTGACGCTGTTTAATGCGCGTTTCTGCATATCGGTCAGTGCTCGATGAATGTTCCGCAGCTCGGGGCGCCGTGCGGTGGCAAGGTCCCACCCCGTCGGGCGTTTGGGCATTTCGCGAGCGAGCCATTCAGCGAAATCTTTGAGCGTGCCGGGTACGTGAATGAGGTTGAGACTGCTGAGATGATGCTTGTCTATCTCGCTTGCCGAGGGGGTTATCACGTATCCACGAAGTGGCGCTCTTTTCATGATCGAACGCATCTCTGCTATGGCGTGCTGGAAGAGCGGTTCGTTTAGCTTGCTGCCGATGAAAACAAACGTGTAATTACTGTGGTTCTGGCCCAGCTCGCGATACCAGACAGGAAGACGATTTGAACCTTCGCCATACTCTTGGGGAGAGAAAATGAAGCCGTCTTCCGGACGATCAGCTGACCCATTCAGCTTTACGAGCTGAACAGACTTAAATATCGGATCGATTTCTTCGAGCGGTGAGTTGCGTGCAAAGACCTCCACACTCTGCGTTCCTGCTTTCCGAAGCGCGGCTTCCGTACAGTCATCGATGTTTAGCGTGAAAATGCGTGCCCACGGGAATGACGCGATCGCTTGAAGCTCCGGCGACGGCTTTGTGTTGGTCAGTCGTGATCTTAGAAATTTGTGGAGCCGTGTAGAGTCGACTGCGTTGATTGCCGAATAGACGTTGCCGAGGGCCTCTCCGTCATAGGGCCAGCCCATTAGTGCAGCGAGTTCTTTGGCAAGGTCATCGCCCATAGGCATTTCAAGATTTTCGGAGTCGCGTGAGCCGTAGGACGCGCCCGCGCCGAGCAAAAGCATCAGCCGTCCATTCTGATAAGCGTTCACTATGTCGGCTAACATTGGATGCTCCAGGCTTTGTGCCACCATGTTGGCAGTAGATGTACTTGCTTTCGCTCCTCTCTTCCACCTGTCGCGTACACGAACTTGACCGCCCTGCGTTTCGCATCAGTGGCGAAAGGCGTGCCGGAAGTGGCGGTAGGTAGGCGTTGCCGAAATCCGTCGAGCAAGCCAAGGCACTAGAAAACCCAAACGACCGCTGCTGCCGGTTCCTGCCAGTTTGTATCGCCAGTCAACAAACGTGAGATTTCCACCATCTCGGCCATTGATAGAAGCGAACTAATCGAGTTTTGACCCGAGCGCCCCGATCGCGGCCAGCAATCCGTCAAGATCGTCGCGGTGGCGCAGCGGCGAAACCTTGAATCCCGCCCGCTCAGAGGCTTCACCATCCACCAGCCATCCGCGCTCGAGACTGGCGCGCTGCCCCGCCTCCATATCCGCCGGCTTGTCACCGACGATCAGCGATCGCTTGAGATCGAGACCAAGCCGTTTAGCCGCCTCGATCAGCATGCCCGGATTGGGCTTGCGCATCGGATGATTGGCCACCGTCAGCGGTCCGGCGCCAGCGTCGTGATAGGCGCAGGCCAGCACCATGTCGACGGAAGCGCCGCTGTCGGCCAAAAGCTCGAGCACACGGCCGTTGACCAAAGCGAACTCATTCCAGCCGGAATAGCCGCGCGCGATGCCGGACTGGTTGGTGACCACCACGACGGGGATGTTGGCGCCGTTTGCGGCAACGATGGCCGGCGCGATGTCGTCGCGCAGCACGATGTCGGCCGGATCGTCGGGATAGCCGGTATCGACATTGATGGTGCCGTCGCGGTCGAGAAACAGCGCCGGTGTGTTGGCCGGGAAGACCTTGGCGCCGATGCGCTCGATCCACAGACCCGGATCCACGACGGGATGCGTCGCAGCGCTCCCTTGGTCAGCCATTGCTGAGACGCGCTTCGACCGCCTCGCACAGATAGTGGTACAGGCAGAGATGCCCCTGCTGGATGATCGGCGTCGAGGTCGACGGCACGTTGAGCAGGATATCGGTCAGCGGCTTGAGCTTGCCGCCGGTGTCGCCGGTCAGGCTGATCACCGTCATGCCCATCATGCGAGCCTGTTCGGCGGCAGCCAGAATGCTCGGCGAATTGCCGCTGGTCGAGATGGCGAGCAGCACGGCGCCTTGCGAGCCATGGGCCTCGACCTGGCGCGAGAAAACCGTGTCGAAACCGTAGTCGTTACCCCAGGCGGTCAGCACCGCCGCATTGGCCGGCAGCGCGATGACATTGTAGGCCTTGCGCTCCTTGAGGAAGCGGCCGACCAGCTCGCCGGCGATATGGATGGCATCGCTAGCCGAGCCGCCATTGCCGCAGATCAGCAGCGCCTTGCCTTGCGACAGCGCGGTGACGACCGTGCTCACGGCGCGTTCCATCTCGGCGGTAAGGTCGCGTTCGACCGTCGCCGTAAGCGCGGTCGCCGAGCGAACCAGATAGTCGTTCAGTGCGGACATGAAACCCTCAATTGGTAGCGCGCATCCTGCCGATGGTGCCGGTCGTGCTCTTGCCGGCGACGAGATCGACCAGCACCACGCGTCCGCCGGCCTTCTGCACCACGTCGGCGCCGACCACCTTGTCGATCGTATAGTCGGCGCCCTTGACCAGAATGTCGGGCAGCAGCGCCTCGATCAGCGCCAGCGGCGTGTCTTCCTCGAAGACGACGACGGCGTCGACCGAGGCCAGGGCCGCCAGCACGCAGGCGCGGTCGTGCTGGTCGTTGACCGGACGTCCCGGGCCCTTCAGCCGGCGCACCGAAGCATCGCTGTTGAGGCCGAGCACCAGCCGGTCGCACTGGCTGCGCGCCGCGTGCAGCAGGCTGACATGGCCGGCATGCAGGATGTCGAAGCAGCCATTGGTGAAGCCGACGGTCAGCCCTTCCTCTTTCCACGCGGCCACCATCCTGGCTGCCGCGGCGGCGTCGAGGATGGCATCCTTGTGCGCGACCGGCCCATGCGAGCGGAACAGCGCCCCCGTCAGTTCCTCGACCGTCAGCCGCGCCGTGCCGCGCTTGCCCACCACGACGCCGCCGGCGGCATTGGCGATTGTAGCGGCCTGCACACGGTCGGCGCCCGCCGCGAGTGCGAGCGCGAAGGTGGCGATGACAGTATCGCCGGCGCCGGAGACGTCGAACACCTCCCGCGCCTGCGTGGCGATGTGGCGCGCATCGTCGGGCTCGACGACGCTCATGCCCTTTTCGCTGCGCGTCGCGACGACGAAGTCGAAGCCATGCGCCGAGATCAGTTCCCGCGTCGCCGCCACGATCTCGTCATCGGCAAACACGGCGCGCCCCACGGCCTCGCCGAGTTCCTTGCGGTTGGGCGTGACCGCCGTCGCGCCGGCATAGCGGGCATAGTCGCGGCCCTTGGGATCGACCAGCACCGGCTTTCCCGCCTCGCGGCAGATCGAGATCAGCTCGCCGGCGACGCCGTCGAGCAGCATGCCCTTGCCGTAATCGGACAGGATGACAATGTCGGCGCGCGCAAGGGCCGTGCGGAAATGCTCGACCAGCGTCGATCGCTCGGCGGCGTTGAGCGACTTCACCTCCTCCTCGTCGAAACGCAACACCTGCTGATTGAGCGCGCTGAAGCGGCTCTTCGACGAGGTCATGCGGTCGCGCTGCTGCGACAGCCCGGATGTCTCGGCGCCAAGCTCGCCAAGCATCCGCATCAGATCGTCGCCCGCCTTGTCGGCGCCGATCACCGAAACCGGAATTGCGGCGGCGCCCAGCGAGACGATGTTGGAGACGACGTTGCCGGCACCGCCCATCGCCAGCATCTCGCCACGTCCGTGCAGCACCGGAATGGGCGCCTCCGGCGAGATCCGCTCGATCACGCCGCTGACGAAACGGTCGAGGATGAAGTCGCCGACCACCAGCACGGTGACGCCGCCAAAGCGCGCGATGGCGCGGTGCAAAGGTTCCGGGGAAGGCAGATGATGATTGATCATGTCACTGGCAACGCGCGGAAAAAGCCGTTTCTGAGGATGGTTCGGGGTTCAAATGGCTGGACGGTCGTTCATGGCGAAGCCGATATACCGCAATTCGAGCCAGCGCAACGGCGGCCGGGGGACGGGTCGCCGCAGAACCCCGGCCGGCCGTTCAGCTCTTCTGCAGGGCGACATGGACGCCGAGACCAACCAGCACCGCGCCGCCCGCGCGCTGCATCAGCCGCTGCGCGCGGCTCGAACGCCGCAGCCCGGCGATCATCGCCCCGGCCAGGAAGACGCACGCTATGTCGGCGGAGGAGAACATCAGGTTGACGAGGGTGCCAAGGATGACGAACTGCAGCCAGACCGGAAATGCCGCCGAGGCATCGATGAATTGCGGCAGGAACGCCATGAAGAAGGTCGCCGTCTTGGGATTGAGCACTTCGACGGTGATGCTCTCGAAAAAGGCGCGGCGGGCCGATTTCCGCTCGATGGCGGGCAGCGCCGCGTCGCCGCCTTGCGTCCTGGCGCGGAAAAGCGAGACGCCGAGCCAGATCAGATAGAGCGCGCCGATGAGCTTGACCGCCATGTAGAGCGGCGGAACGGCATGGAACAGCACCGAAAGACCCGCTGCCGCCGCAAGGACATGCACATAGCCGCCGAGATGGATGCCGAGCGCCGCCGTCAAACCTGACCAGCGCCCGCGCGCCATCGTCTGCGCCGCGGCGTAGAGCATGGCAGGACCCGGAATGTAGGCGAAGATCGCCGTGGTGGCGAAAAAGGCGATAAGCAGTTCGCTCGACGGCATTGCCTTGCTCCTGTGAATGATGATGCTCAAACTTCTGAGAAACCGAACGCTGCCACCAGCCGCTCGAAAGTCGGGGTGTCCTGCTTTTCACCGAAAGGCCGGACAAGTTGCCAGATGTCTTCGCTATAGAGCAGCAGCATTTCCTCTGTAGCCGCGACGAGCTCTATATCCGTCGGAGCTGCGTAAAACGAGATTCCTTGGATACCATCGAGAGAAAGGGGAGCGTAGTGGAGCCGAAATTCGCCACTGCTGATTTGGATGCCATTCGTCGATGTCCCTTCGTACGGCTCAACAATTCGGCAAATGCGTCCGATCGATGACCTGCGCACCTTTTCGATCGGTTTTCCACGATTCTCGTCCGGCAGGGACACCATCCGAACGTAGGAACCGACAAACACCGCCACGCCATGTCTATCGGTTGGCATAGCTGAAGGATCTCCTGCCATTCACCAGTCCTGCTGCGATTAGACCAACCGCTGCCGGCTTTATCGACAGCCCATACTGCCTCCCTTATAAGGACCGGAATCGGAAGCAACCAGAGGCCTTCATGATCATCGTCACGGGCGGCGCCGGTATGATCGGCTCCAACATCGTCGCCGCGCTCAACGCCGAGGGGCACAGCGACATCCTCGTCGTCGACGACCTCACCGACGGCCACAAGATCGCCAATCTCGCCGACCTCCAAATCGCCGACTATCTCGACAAGGACGATTTCCTCGCACGCCTGGAGAATGGCGGGCTCGGCCGCATCGAGGCCGTCTTCCACCAGGGCGCCTGCTCGACCACCACCGAGTGGAACGGCAAGTACATGATGGACGTCAACTACGCCTATTCGAAGCGGCTGCTGCATGCCTGCCTGGCCTTGCGCGTGCCCTTCCTCTACGCCTCCTCGGCATCGGTCTATGGCGGCGGCAGCGAGTTCCGCGAGGAACAGCAGTTCGAGCGGCCGCTCAACGTCTATGCCTATTCCAAGAAACTGTTCGACGACTATGTCCGCCGCACCGTCTTCGACACCGATCATTCGCAGGTGGCCGGGCTTCGCTATTTCAACGTCTACGGACCGCGCGAGGCGCACAAGGGCGCCATGGCTTCGGTCGCCTTCCATCTGTTCAACCAGGTCGAGCGCGGCGAAAACCCAAAGCTGTTCGGCGCCCATGACGGGTTCGGACCCGGCGAGCAAAGCCGCGACTTCATTCATGTCGGCGACGTTGCCGACGTCAATCTCTGGCTCTGGAAACGCGGCTCGAGCGGCATCTTCAACTGCGGCACCGGCCGCGCCCAGCCATTCCGCGCCATCGCCGAGACCGTCATCGATACGCTCGGCAGGGGCATGCTCGAATTCATCGACTTCCCCGACCACCTCAAGGGCAGCTACCAGAGTTTTACCCAAGCTGATATGTCCCGCTTGCGCGCGGCCGGTTACAATGGCCAATTCCGGACTGTCGAAACCGGTGTCAGAGACTATGTCGAATGGCTGAAAGCCCAGCGATCCTCGTGATCGGCCCACGTTGGGTGGGCGACATGGTCATGGCGCAGTGCCTGTTCTCGGCGCTGAAGGAGCAGTATCCGAACGCCGCGATCGACGTGCTGGCGCCGGCCTGGGCGGCACCGCTCGTCAAGCGCATGCCGGAGATACGCCAGCAGATCGATTTCCCGATGAAGCCCGGCGCGCTCGAATTCCGCATCCGCAGGCGGTTCGGCCGCCTGCTGCGCGGCCGTTACGACATGGCCTATATTCTGCCGGGAAGCTGGAAGTCGGCGCTGATCCCGTTCTTTGCCCGCATTCCGCGCCGCGTCGGCAACCTCAGGGAAATGCGCTACGGCCTGCTCACCGACATCGTGCCGCTGCCCGACGCGGTGAAGCGGCGCACGGCGCGCGCCTATTTCGGCCTTGCCCGCGGCGGCACCTTCCAGGCCCCGAAGCTCACCATCGATGCAGTCAGCCAGGCTGCCCTGCTCGACCGGTCGGGCCTAAGCGCGAAGAACTTTGTGGCGCTGATGCCCGGCGCCGAATTCGGCCCAGCGAAACGCTGGCCGAGCGAAAGCTACGCCGACCTGGCGCGCGCGATGATGGCAAGAGGCCTCAAGGTCGCGCTGCTCGGATCCAGGAACGACGCCGAGGTGACGGCCGAGATCGCCGCGCTCGCGCCAGGCACCGTCGACCTGGCCGGCAAGACGCGGCTGGAGGACGCCATCGACCTCATCGCCGCGGCACGGCTGGCGGTGTCGAACGACAGCGGGCTGATGCATGTCGCCGCCGCCGTCGGCACGCCGATCGTCGCCGTCTACGGCTCGACCTCGCCTGAGAACACGCCGCCGCTCTCCGAGCACGCCGAGCTGGTGTGGCTCGGCCTGTCCTGCTCACCCTGCCACCAGAAGACCTGTCCGCTCGGCCATCTCAACTGCCTGAAGACGCTCGACGTCGCGCGGGTCGCGGCGGCAGTGGACCGGCTGCTGGCAATGCCGGCCGCCGCATGAAGGTCCTGATCGTCAAGACATCCTCGATGGGTGATGTCATCCATACCTTCCCGGCTGTCGAGGATGCGCGCCGCCACCGCCCGGACGTCTCCTTCGACTGGTGCGTGGAGGAAGCCTTTGCCGGCATCGTCGCCCTGCACCCGGCGATCGGCATCATCCACACGGTGGCAATCCGGCGCTGGCGCAAGCGGCTTTTCAACAGTGACACCTGGCATGAGGCGGCAAAACTGCGCCGTGCCCTGCGCGCCGCGAGCTACGACCTCGTCATCGATGCGCAAGGGCTGCTGAAGTCCGCCCTGGTGGCGAAGCAGGCGGCGGCGCCGATCGCCGGCCTCGACCAGGATAGCGTGCGTGAGCCGTCGGCGACATGGTTCTACGATCATCGCTACGCAGTGCCGCGCGACCTGCACGCCATCGAGCGCACGCGGCGGCTGTTCGGCCTGGCGCTCGGCTACCAGCCGGATCTTTCCGGGCTCCAATCCGGCATGGTGCCTCCGGCCGATGGTCTGGCCGGCACAAGCGGCAAGACCGCCTTCCTGTTGCATGGCACCAGCCGCGAGGACAAGAAATGGCCGGTCAAGGACTGGATCGAGACCGCCGGGTTGTTGCTCGAGAAGGGAATGACGCCTGTCGTCACCTGGTCGAACGGGCCTGAGAAGGCAGTGGCCGAGGCGATCGCCCGGGCTGTGCCCCAGGCGGTGCTGGTGCCCAAATCGCCACTGGCGGTGATCGCCGCGGCCATCGGCCGTTCGGCGCTGGTCGTCGGCGCCGACACCGGCCTCACCCATCTCGCCAGCGCCTTCGGCCTGCCGACAGTCGCCGTCTTCCTGGCCACCGAACCCGGCCTTACCGGCCCGCGCGGGCCGTTTTCATCGACCTTGCTGGCGAAACCCGGAAACCCGATAAGTCCGGCCGAGGTGATCGGGGAAGCCGAGCGGTTGCTTAGGCTCAGATCAGAGGCGGTTTAGGGGCTTTTCAGAATTCGCTCTGGTGAGTCGAATAGCGTGGTTTTCGAGAACCGGCGCGGAGCGTACTTAAAGTACGTGAGCACCGGAAGCGCAGAAAACCGCGCTAGTCGGCCACCAGAGTGGAATTATCAAAAGCCCCTCAGATGAATTGCACCTGGACGATCTCATACCCACGCGCGCCGCCGGGCGCGTTGACCTCGATGGCGTCGCCGACTTCCTTGCCGATGAGGGCGCGCGCGATCGGCGAGGAGATCGAGATGCGGCCTGACTTCACGTCCGCTTCCTGGTCGCCGACGATCTGGTAGGTCTTCTTCTCCTCGGTGTCCTCGTCGACCAGCACCACGGTGGCGCCGAACTTGACCTTGTCGCCGCTGAGCTTGGTGACGTCGATCACCTCGGCCCGCGCGATCAGGTCCTCGAGCTCGTTGACGCGGCCTTCATTGTGGCTCTGCGCCTCTTTGGCCGCGTGGTATTCGGCGTTTTCGGAAAGGTCGCCATGCGAACGCGCCTCGGAGATCGCCTCGATGATGCGCGGCCGCTCTTCCTGCTGGCGCCAGCGCAGTTCTTCCTTCAATGACGCGAACCCCTCGCCTGTCATCGGGACCTTGTTCATATGCCTGACCTTTCCTGCCGCCACCCCCGCTTTTCGGGGATGGCCCTTGTCGATGGGTACAAAAAGAAAACGGTCCGGCAGCCTTGGGCTAACGGAACCGTTTCACCGCAATTTGCCTGAATATAGCAATGTTTGCGCGTTTTTCACGCCAAAAAATCCGGTCTTGAAAAATCATCCGCTGCTTTCGCAAGGGCGATCGCCGCGAAAGCAATCATTTGCCGGCGCGGCAACAAAAGGCCGGCCGTGATCGCTCGCGGCCGGCCGGAAAGGTGTCGAGGTCGAATCAGCTTCTCAGGAAATGGTCGATCTGCTCGGCCAGCATGCCGTATTCGCGCGAGCCCTTGCCGGTGCGCTTCTCGATTTCGCTGAGCTGTTCGCGGGCGCCCGCAAGGTCGCCGATCTGGAGATGCGCTTCGCCGAGATATTCGCGTACCAGCGTATAGTCTGGATTGATGCGCAAGGCTTCCTCGTAATAACCGAGGCCGACGGTGATGCGGCCGGAATGGCGATGCGAATAGCCGAGATAGTTGAGGATGCGCGGATCCTGCTTGTTGGCCGCAAGGCTGAGCACGGCGATCGCCTCGTCATAGCGTCCGGCCATCGCCAGGTCGTGGCCCGCTTCGTAGATATTGTCGTCGTCCAGCATGCCGTACTTAGGCGTCACGCATTTCTGCTTCTTCTTGTCCCAGACCTCGCCCTTCTTGCACTTCGGAGTCTGGTCGCCGCCACCGCCTCCACCACCGCCTTCGCCGGCCGTGAAGGCAGGCGCTACAAAGAGCGGCAGAGCCGCGATGGCCATGACTTGAATCAGCAAACGTCTGCGCATGGAAGCCTCCTGGAGCGTGACAATGCGATACTAACGCCGACCGTCAGCGGTTTCATCCCGGAAAAACGAGGGGCGTTGAAAACCTGCGCCTCAGCCCCAACCTCCAGCATTTTGCCCGGAAACGACCGAACCCCACGTGACGCGCGCTACAAATCGGCTATCATCCGGGCAAACGGCCAACGGAGGATGCGGAGAAGGCCAGTGCAGCAGCGCCTCGAACGGGAATGGGAGCTTTCGATCGGTCCCGACACCGTGCGCCTGTTCATTCTCAAGGCGAAGGCGCTGAGCGCGGCCGTCAATGAGGATTATGCCGACGGCGCCGAGCACGAGATCGAGTTCGACGGCGACACGCATGACAGCCACCATCATGACGGTCTCGTCGAGGAAAGCTCGGAAAACCTCACCGAGGAAGAACTGCGCGAACTGATCGACGACCTTAATGTCGACGAGGCGGCCGAACTCGTCGCGCTGGCCTGGGTCGGCCGCGGCGACTATGACGCCTCGGAGTGGGCGGACGCGCTGGCCGCCGCGCGCGAGCGCGCCAACAAGCGCACGGCCAAATACCTGCTCGGCATGCCGCTGCTCGCCGACTGGCTGGAGGAAGGGCTGGAAGCGATCGGCGCGTAACGCGTTGGTAACCGATTGTGATCGCGACGCCGCCCCTTCAGGGCAACTTTGCCGTGCCGGCGCCGTTTCCGGCCGATGGCAACGCTGAGCTTTTCCGGATTTTGCAGACTGACGCTGCCCTTGCTGGCGGCAACCTTGCTGGCCACGCCGGCCGACGCCAGGCATCGTCACAGGCAGCCGCTGACACCGCGTATGGAGCAGCCGTTGACGCAGCGGGCCGATCAGCCACTGCGGCCGAGGGCCAAGCACCGCCAGGGATCGCGGGGCAAGCGGCATATCGCACCAAAGCAGACGCAATGGCAAAGGCAGGACCAGCCGACCTCGCCCGCCGATGTTCCGGTGCCAGAGCCGCGTCCAGCGGAAGCGCCAAAGGCCGACGCGACAACGACAGAAGAGCAGAAGGCTGCAGGTCCAAAGCCCGCTGCCGCAGCCGACCGGCTCAATCAAGAAAAGTCTCGTCAGGGAAAGCAGGCGCGTCCCGAGCCTTCGGGGCCGGAGCCGTCAACCGATATCGAAAGCGAGCCTGAGCCGCCGACCGTGGTGCCGATTCCGACACAAAGACCCGACACCGCGGAGCCGGTGGCCGAACCGCCCGCTGTCGCACCGAAGCCACCTGAAAAACCGGCTGATGCCGACAACAACAAAATGCTGCCCGATCCGCGATCGGCCGATCGTCCTGCCGACAAGATGCCTCAGGACGAAGTGGCCTGCCGCGAGCGGCTGAAGGCGCTCGGCGTCGAATTCGAGGAGCATAAGGCGGAAAGCAATCCGGAAATCGGTTGTTCGATCCCCTACCCTATCATTTTGAAAACGCTCGGCAAATCTGTCGGCATCGGCTCCGGCACCGAACTCAATTGCCAGATGGCCGAGGCTGCCGCCCGCTTCACCGTCGATGTGATCCAGCCGGCGGCGAAAGCCGAATTCGGCGTAGATCTCAAATCGATTACCCAGGCCTCGGCGTTTGTCTGCCGCCCGCGTAACGGAACGAGAAAGCTGTCGGAGCATGCCTTCGGCAATGCGCTCGACATCGCCTCCTTCACGCTGTCCGACGGACGAAAGGTCGAGATCGGCCCAGTGCCGCCCGAAAAGGATGCAAAATTCCTGAACAGTGTGCGCAAGGCCGCCTGCGGGCCGTTCAAGACCGTGCTCGGTCCCGGCGCCGATGCCGACCATGCACTGCATTTCCACTTCGACCTCGAGCAGCGCCGCCATGGCGGAACGTTCTGCCAGTGAGTGGATGCGAAGAACAGGTGCCGCAATTCGGCCCCAGGCGTGAATGCGGGCGCTGATCTTTCCTTTACTCTTGCCGACTAGACTTGTGCCATCCGGGGACAGGGTACCTTTCGATGGCCGGAAGACTTGGCGCCATGCCTGCCATGGCGCGACAGAACAATCGTGCGCGCTCCGTTGCCGCCAGGCTGGTGATGCTGCTTGCCATCGCGGCCGTATCGGCCTGCAACACCGGCGATGTGTTTGCGCTGCAGCCGGCCGTCGACGTCGGCAGCCAGACCGCCGCCGTGCCCGAGACGCCCCAATATTCCGCGCCCCAATATTCCGCGCCCCAGTATTC
>NZ_RZOJ01000580.1:0-2833 GCF_003998845.1 Mesorhizobium sp. M4A.F.Ca.ET.022.05.2.1
CCTGCGGCACCTGCGCCAGCGTGTCGGCGTCGACCGGCGCGAACAGGCCGGCAGCCTCGACGAGCGCCATGGCGGGCGAATTCTCGGTCAGGAACACATCGGCTGGCGAGGCCGCGCCCTCGGCGACGATCTGGTTGGAGAAATCGCTGTCGCCGCCATTGCGCAGCGTCACCTTGATGCCGGTTTCCTTGGTGAAGCCAGCGGCCCATTCCTTGGCCAGGCTCTCGTGCTGGGCGTTGTAGACGACGATGCCGGCATCCTCGGCCATGGCCGGGGCGGCAAACAGGCCGAGCGCCAGCACCGTGGCGCCGGCAAGCGTGGAAAGGGCTATTCTCATGGGCGTCGTCCTCGATCTGATGGTCTTTGTTGGCTCCGCTGCACCTACCAATACCTGATTTGGATAGTCAACATTGATGGGCTGCTTCATTCGGTCGCCGGGGCGCACGCTTTCGTGATTCTCCAGCACTTTGGCTTGGACATTATTTCGCCGGCCACGTAACAAATCAGCGCCGAGGCGCGAACATCGGGGGAGAAAACTCTTGTGACCGGCAACAACGAGGCCGAGCTTTCCCGGTTGCTCAAGGCCGCGATCGCGGGAGACGAAAGGGCTTACGCCGGCTTTCTGGCGCGGACGGCCGCTCTCGTGCGCGGCTTTGCCCGGCGCAAGATCGTTCAGGGCGGGGTCGACCCCGAGGATGTCGTGCAGGAAACCTTGCTGGCCATTCACGTCAAACGGCATACCTGGCGCCAGGACGCGCCGGTGCTGCCATGGATTTACGCCATTGCGCGCTTCAAGCTGATCGACGCCTTCCGGCGGCGCGGGCGGCGCATCGAGGTCGAGATCGACGAGATCGCCGAGACCTTCGCCGAGCCGGAAACCGAGACGGTGAGCGAACGCGACATCAACCGCGTGCTGGAGAGCTTGCCGCCGGCGCAGCGCTCGGTGGTCTCGGCGGTGTCGGTCGAGGGCCGCTCGATCGGCGAGACGGCGGCGAAATTCGGGATCAGCGAGACGGCGGTCAGGGTGTCGCTGCATCGCGGCCTTGCCGCCATAGCCAAACGGTTCGGACGACAGTGACATGAGGACCGAGGATCTCATCAAGGCGCTCGACGCCGATGTCCGCGGCAAGGCGATGCCGCTCGGCTCCGCCTGGTGGATGGCCATCGCGGCGGCGGGGGCAATCGCGGCGGCGGTGTTCTGGCTAACCATCGGTCCGCGTCCCGATCTCATGTCGGCCATGCACACCATGCGGTTCCTGTCCAAATTCGTCTTCACCATCGCGCTCGCCGTCAGCGCCTTCGTGTTGATCCGGGCCCTGTCGAGCCCCGGTGCGCCGACCTCCCGGGCGATGGCGTGGATGGCCGTCGCGCCCGTGTTGGTGGCCGTGGCGGTGATCCTCGAACTTTTCGTGGTGCCCCGGGTCGAATGGGGCACGCGGCTGGTCGGCTCCAACATGATGATCTGCATGACCTTCATCCCGCTGATCGGCCTCGGGCCGCTCGCCGTCTTCCTGAGGATGCTGCGCCATGGCGCTCCGACGCGGCCGGTGCTGGCGGGCGCGGTCGCCGGCCTGCTCGCCGGCGGAGTATCGGCGACCTTCTATGCCGTGCACTGCTTCGACGACTCTCCGCTTTTCATCGCCACCTGGTACACGATCGCGGTTATCATCCTCACCGGCCTCGGAGCGCTCGGCGGGCGGTTCTTCGTACGCTGGTAGCGCCGCGCACACCGATCCTTAATCATGCCGGCAATTGTTTGCCGGTTAGCATCGTCGCTTGCGTCCCCGATGCAACCTTTCCTTAAAATCGATCCGCCAGGGTTGCATCGGCGTGCGATTGCGCATTGGGGTGGAACACTTTGTGACGTGGTGGAATTGGAAAGGCCCGCGGGCCGGCAGATACGCAGCGCTGATCCTGATGGCGGTCGGCCTTGTCGCCGCCGCGGCCTCGATCCTGTCGTCGCGCCTTGATCTCGGCGCCGAGACCCTCAAGCTCAGCCTGCAGGTGTCAGACGCCATGATCGCGGCGTCCCTGTTCCTCGCCGCCTTCTTCATCCGCCAGATCGTCGACGACCGCCGCCAGATCGCCGAAAGCGAGCAGCGCTTCCGCCGCGCCATGGAGGACTCGGCAATCGGCGTCGCCATCGTCGGGCTCGATGGCCGCATCGTGCAGACCAACCCGGCCTTCGCCGCCATGCTCGATTACAGTCGCGAGGAGATCGAGGCGAAAACCTTTTTCCAGATCACACATCCCGACGACCTGCAGATCGGCCGGGACACGATGGTGAGCCTGAAGGAAGGCAAGATCGATTCCTTCCATTTCGAGAAGCGATATCTCAGGAAGGATGGGACGCCGGTCTGGGCGCAGCTTGCCGGGTCGGTGATCCGCGACGAGGAGAGCGGCCGGCCGCTCTATCTGGTGTCGCAGATCGAGGACATCGACGCCCGCAAGAAGTCCGATGCGCGCATCGCGGAGGCCGAAACGCGCTGGAATTTCGCGCTGGCCAGCGCCGGCCAGGGCGTCTGGGATTTCAATCTGCGCAAGGGCGGCACCACCTATTCCGCCACCTGGGTGAAGATGCTGGGCTATGCCGATGGCGAGCTGGACGGCGACCCCGATCGCTGGCTGGCGATGATCCATCCGGACGACCGAGCGATTGTCGACGAGGCCGATCGCGCCCATCTCGCCGGCGAGACGCCGTTCTTCGAGGCCGAGTACCGCATGCGCCACAAGTATGGCCATTGGATCTGGATCCTCGACCGCGGCAAGGCTCTCGAGCGTGACGGCGATGGGCGGCTGACCCGGGCCATTGGCAGCCTTACCGATATCACCC
>NZ_RZOJ01000581.1:0-2829 GCF_003998845.1 Mesorhizobium sp. M4A.F.Ca.ET.022.05.2.1
GGCGGCGTCGTCGACGTGCAGGAACTCGCGCATTGGCCTGCCCGATCCCCAGACCTCCAGCTGCTCCCCGCCGGCACGCTTGACCTCATGCGCCTTGCGCATGAGGGCCGGCACGACATGGCTGCTGGTGAGGTCGAAATTGTCGCCCGGACCATAGAGGTTGGTCGGCATGGCGGAGATGTAGTCCACGCCATACTGACGCCGGTAGGCCTGGCAGAGTTTCAGCCCGGCGATCTTGGCGACCGCGTACCATTCATTGGTGGGCTCGAGCGGACCGGTCAACAGCGCGTCTTCGGGGATCGGCTGCGGCGCGAGCTTCGGATAAATGCAGGACGAGCCGAGGAACAGGAGCTTCCGCACCTCGCAGCGGAAGGCGCTCTCCATGACATTGGTCTGCACCACCAGGTTCTCGTGGAGAAAGTCGACCGGAAGCGTGTCGTTGGCCAGGATGCCGCCGACCTTTGCGGCCGCCATTACCACTGCGTCCGGCCTGTGCTCGGCCATCCAGCGCCGCACGCCGGCCTGGTCGAGAAGGTCGAGCTCGCTGCGCGCGACCGTCAGGATTTCGCAATCCTCGCCTGCCAGTCGGCGCGCGACAGCCGAGCCGACCATGCCGCGGTGCCCGGCAACGAAGACCCGTTTGCCCTTCAAATCGAAAGTCATCGGCCCACCCCCGGGCGGAACGTCCGCCCTGCCATGGCTGCATCGTCAAAATCCGCGAGGTCGGCCTGCACCATTTCCGCCACCAGATCCCTGAAGCCGGTCCTGTGCGACCAGCCCAGCACGGCTCTCGCCTTGGACGCGTCGCCGACCAGGAGGTCGACCTCGGTTGGCCGGAAATAGCGTGGGTCGATGCGCACCAGGACCGCGCCCGAAACGGCGTCGATACCCACTTCGTCTGCGTCATGGCCTTGCCAGAGCACGGTGCGCCCCGTCTCGGCGAAGGCCAGTTCGACGAATTCGCGCACCGAATGCGTCTCGCCCGTCGCCAGCACGAAATCGTCGGCCTCGTCGTGCTGGAGGATGCGCCACATGCCCTCGACATAGTCGCGCGCATGGCCCCAGTCGCGTCTGGCGTCGATATTGCCGAGATAGAGCACATCTTGCCGCCCGTGATGGATCGCGGCCACCGCGCGCGTGATCTTGCGGGTGACGAAGGTCTCGCCACGGCATGGACTCTCGTGGTTAAACAGGATGCCGTTGGCCGCGAACATGCCATAGGCCTCGCGGTAGTTGACCGTCGTCCAGTAGGCGTAGAGCTTGGCCGCCGCATAGGGCGAGCGCGGACGGAAGGGCGTCGTCTCGTTCTGCGGCGCCACCGACGCCTTGCCGTAGAGTTCCGAGGTCGACGCCTGATAGAAGCGCACCGACCTTTCGAGGCCGAGGATACGGATCGCCTCCAGCAGCCGCAGCGTCCCCAGCGCATTGGCATTGCCCGTATATTCCGGGTTCTCGAAACTCACCTGGACATGGCTCTGGGCGCCGAGATTGTAGATTTCGGCGGGTCGCGTCTCCTGCACGAGGCGGATCAGGTTGGCCGCGTCGGTCAGATCGCCATAGTGCAGGAAGAGGCGTGCGTCGCGCTCATGCGGATCGACATAGAGGTCTTCGATACGCCCGGTGTTTGATGAGGACGAGCGGCGTTTGACGCCGTGGACGACATAACCCTTCTCAAGCAGCAATTGCGCCAGATAGGCTCCGTCCTGCCCGGTCACGCCGGTGATGAGCGCCACTTTGCCCGTCATTGTCCGTCTTCGCCCGCCCCTCGGGAGAAACAGGGAAAACAGATTTGCCCGGCCAAGGCAAATTTATGGTCTTCGAACGGAACCGATCGGTGGTCGAGGTCAAACGCCTGCGACGGCGCAGAGGCTCTTCATTCGGGCCACCGCAAGCTCGGGATCGGCCAGCAATCCCGCCTGGTCGGCCAGCCGGAACACATCGGCATAATGCAGGATGCCGCGCGCCGACTGCATGCCGCCGACCATCGCGAAATGCTCCTGATGGCCATTCAGCCATGCCATGAAGACGATGCCGGCCTTGTAATATTCGGTCGGCGCCTCGAAGATCTTGCGCGACAGCGGCACCGTCGGCGCCATCAGTGCGTGATAGCCGGCGCGGTCGCCATCGGTGAGCCTGGCCAGCGCCGCGTTGGCGACCGGCGCGATGGCGTCGAAAATGCCGAGCAGCGCATGCGAGTGCCTCCTGCCGTCGCCGGCGATCAACTCGGGGTAGTTGAAGTCGTCGCCGGTGAACATGACGACGCCTTCCGGCAACCGATCCCGCAGCGCCACCTCCTTGCTGGCATCGAGCAGCGATATTTTTATGCCTTCGACCTTGCCGGCATGCCGCTCGATGATGGCCACGACCGTATCGAGCGCCGTCTCGAAATCGCCACTGCCCCAGTATCCCTTCAGGGCCGGATCGAACATGTCGCCCAGCCAGTGCAGGATCACTTTGCCTGACGCCTGCGAGAGGATCCGGTCGTAGATGCTGGAATAGTCGTCCGGGCCCCTGGCGACCGCCGCCAGCGCGCGGCTCGCCATCATGATCGCCTTGCCGCCCTGCCCCTCGATGAAGCCGAACTGCTCCTCATAGGCGGCAATCACATCGTCGAGCGTGCTCGCCGCGGAAGGCGCCAGATGATCGGTGCCGGCCCCCGAAGCGAGATCGGCCCCTTCGACGGTCCGCGCCTCTGCAATCGAGCGGCGGATCAATTCCTTTGCGTTTGCCCAGTCGAAGCCCATGCCGCGCTGCGAGGTGTCCATCGCCTCGGCGATGCGGAAGCCGAGCCGCCACAGGTGATGGCGGAACGCCATCGTCCTGTCCCTG
>NZ_RZOJ01000582.1:0-2811 GCF_003998845.1 Mesorhizobium sp. M4A.F.Ca.ET.022.05.2.1
GGCGACAACATCACCGTCGACGTCGAGCTGATCGTGCCGATCGCCATGGAAGAGAAGCTGCGCTTCGCCATCCGTGAAGGCGGCCGCACCGTCGGTGCCGGCATCGTCGTCACCATCAAAGAATAATTGGACTTAAACCGATCTGTCGCGGGCGCGGAAGTTGCCCGCGCCGCGCCAGAACAAGGAAGTGACGCATGAACGGACAGAATATCCGCATCCGCCTTAAGGCGTTTGATCACCGTGTGCTCGACGCCTCGACGCGGGAGATCGTGTCGACGGCCAAGCGCACCGGCGCCAACGTCCGCGGCCCCATTCCGCTGCCGACGCGGATCGAAAAGTTCACGGTCAACCGGTCGCCTCACGTCGACAAGAAGAGCCGCGAGCAGTTCGAGATGCGCACGCACAAGCGTCTGCTCGATATCGTCGATCCGACCCCGCAGACGGTCGATGCTTTGATGAAGCTCGACCTCGCCGCCGGTGTCGACGTCGAGATCAAGCTCTAAGGAACAAGAGGCGCGGGGCGACCCGGAACTCTGAAGGAACAAGAGGCGTGGAGGGGCGACAGCCCCGACAGGGAACTCTAAAGGAATTGAACCGATGCGTTCAGGTGTGATTGCAAAGAAGGTGGGAATGACCCGCATCTATAACGATGCCGGGGAACATGTTCCCGTCACCGTTCTCCAGATGGAGAATTGCCAGGTCGTGGCGCAGCGCACGCAGGAGAAGAACGGCTACACCGCCGTCCAGCTCGGCGTTGGCCTTGCCAAGGTAAAGAACACGTCGAAGGCGATGCGCGGCCATTTCGCCGCCGCTTCCGTCGAGCCGAAGGCGAAGCTCGCCGAATTCCGCGTCTCCGCCGACAACATGATCGACGTTGGCGCCGAGATCACCGTCGAGCACTTCGTCGCCGGCCAGAAGGTCGACGTCACCGGCACCTCGACCGGCAAGGGTTTCCAGGGCGTGATCAAGCGGCACAACATGGGTGGTGGCCGCGCCACGCACGGTAACTCGGTCTCGCACCGCACGCACGGCTCGACCGGCCAGCGCCAGGACCCCGGCAAGGTGTTCAAGGGCAAGAAGATGGCCGGCCACATGGGTGACGTTCGCGTCACCACGCAGAACGTCGAGGTCGTCTCGACCGACGCCGACCGCGGCCTGATCCTGATCCGCGGCGCGGTTCCCGGCGTCAAGGGCGCCTGGATCCTGGTCCGCGACGCGGCCAAGGTCGCGCTGCCGGCCAATGCGCCGAAGCCTGCCGCGATCCGCGCTGGCGCCGCCAAGAATGAAGCCCCGGCTACCGAGGGAGCGGAATAATGGACCTCAAAATCACAACGCTGGGCGGCAAGGACGCCGGCAAGGTGAAACTCTCCGAGGAGATTTTCGGCCTTGATCCGCGCGAGGACATCCTGCAGCGCGTCGTGCGCTGGCAGCTGGCCAAGAAGCAGCAGGGCACGCACAAGGCCAAGGGCCGCGCCGAGATCGCGCGCACCGGCGCCAAGATGTACAAGCAGAAGGGTACGGGCCGCGCCCGCCACCATTCGGCTCGCGCCCCGCAGTTCCGCGGCGGCGGCAAGGCGCACGGCCCGGTCGTGCGCAGCCACGAGCACGACCTGCCGAAGAAGGTGCGCGCGCTCGGCCTCAAGCATGCTCTGTCGGCGAAGGCCAAGAGCGCGTCGATTATCATCGTTGACGAGCTGAAGCTGACCGAGGCCAAGACCAAGGCGCTGGTCGCGAATTTCGAGACGCTTGGCCTGACCAACGCGCTCGTCATCGGCGGCGCCGAGCTCGACCAGAACTTCAAGCTGGCGGCGACCAACATTCCGAACATCGACGTGCTGCCCATCCAGGGCATCAACGTCTACGACATTCTGCGCCGCGGCACGCTGGTCCTTTCCAAGGCCGCCGTCGAGGCTCTCGAGGAGCGCTTCAAATGACCGACCTTCGTCACTACGACGTGATCGTCTCGCCGGCGATCACCGAAAAGTCGACCATGGCTTCCGAGCAGAACCAGGTCGTCTTCAACGTCGCCAAGAAGGCGTCGAAGCCGGAAATCAAGGCCGCCGTCGAAGCCCTCTTCGGGGTCAAGGTTACGGCCGTGAACACGCTTGTCCGCAAGGGCAAGATCAAGCGCTTCCGCGGCACGATCGGCCGCCAGGGCGACGTCAAGAAGGCGGTTGTGACGCTGGCCGACGGCCAGTCGATCGACGTCGCGACGGGTCTCTGAGCAAGGCCGCGAGGACAGGACAATGGCACTCAAGAAATTCAACCCGGTAACGCCGAGCACCCGCCAGCTGGTCATCGTCGACCGCTCGGGCCTCTACAAGGGCAAGCCCGTGAAGGGCCTGACCGAAGGCCTGACCAAGTCGGGCGGCCGCAACAATTACGGCCGCATCACCGCCCGCTTCATCGGCGGCGGTCACAAGCGTTCGTACCGCATCATCGACTTCAAGCGCCGCAAGTTCGACGTCGTCGGCACGGTGGAGCGGATCGAATACGATCCGAACCGCACCGCCTTCATCGCGCTGATCAAGTATGACGACGGCGAGCTGTCCTACATCATCGCCCCGCAGCGCCTTGCCGCCGGCGACAAGATCGTGGCAGGCGAAGCGGTCGACGTGAAGCCGGGCAATGCGATGCCGTTGGCCTCGATGCCGGTCGGCACGATCGTCCACAACATCGAGCTGAAGCCGGGCAAGGGCGGCCAGGTCGCCCGTTCGGCGGGCGGTTACGCCCAGCTCGTCGGCCGCGACCAGGGCATGGCGATCCTGCGCCTCAACTCGGGTGAGCAGCGCGTCGTGCACGGTTCCTGCA
>NZ_RZOJ01000583.1:0-2807 GCF_003998845.1 Mesorhizobium sp. M4A.F.Ca.ET.022.05.2.1
GGTCAGCACCAGCGCGATGCCGGGGATGATCGACAGGAAAGGCGCGGTGCGCAAAACAGCACGGCCTTCGGCGATCATGCCGCCCCAGGTGACGAGGTTGGGGTCGCCTAGGCCGAGAAAGGACAGGGCGGCTTCCGTCAGGATCGCCGCCGCGACGATCACCGAGGACAGTGCCAGCACCGGCGGCAGCGCGTTTGGGAGCACTTCGCGAAAGGCGATCTCGAGCGGATGCATGCCGATGACACGGGCGCCGGCGACATAGTCGCGTTCGCGGATCGACAGCACTTCGGCGCGCGCGACGCGCGCCGGTCCCGTCCAGGCGCCAAGCGCGATGGCCGCAACGACCACACCGAGGGAAGGGCCGACAATGCTGACGAAGGCCAGGGCCAGCAGGAAGCCGGGCACGGTCTGGAAGGCATCGGTAATGCGCATCAGCACCTCGTCGATCAGCCCGCCGGCAAAGCCCGCCAGCGTGCCGACCACCGCGCCAATGACCAGCGCGGCAGCGGCCGCCGCCAGACCGACGGCCAGCGAGGTGCGGGCGCCGTGGAAAAGCTCGGCCAGCACGTCGCGGCCGAGCCGATCGGTGCCGAGCGGCAGCGACCAGGTTTGGAATGGCGACAGCAATGCCGGACCTGCAATGGCTTGCGGATCGCCGGGAAAGAGCAGCGGCGCGGTAAGCGCCATGGCGAAGAGCGTCGCAAAAATGACGGCGCCGGCGACCGCTTCCGGCGTGCAGAAGAAGCGATGCAGCCGGCTCATGCGCCGGCCTCGCTGGCGCCGACGCGGGGGTCGAGCAGGGCGTAGGCGAGGTCAACCAGGAGGTTGATGAGGATGACGAGCACTGCGCTGACCAGGATGATGCCGAGAAGCAGCGGCGTGTCACGTCCAGCGACGGCCTCCTGCGCCAGCCGGCCGAGGCCGGGCACGGCAAAGACGCTTTCGATGACGACGCTGCCGCCGAGCATCTGCGCCGACTGCAGGCCGAGCATGGTGACCAGCGGCAGGAGCGCGTTGCGGGCGACGTGGGCGAGCACGATGCGACGCCGCGACAGCCCCCTCGCGCGGGCGGCGAGGACAAAGTCCTGCCGCCAGGCCTCGGCCATGCCGGCGCGCGTCATGCGCAGGTAAAGCGCGAGATAGATGAAACCGAGTGCGGCGACCGGCAGCACGAGATGGGCGGCAATGTCGGCTGCCCGCGCCAGCCCGGTCCTGCCGGAGGCGATGGTCTCGATGCCGCCGATCGGCAGCCAGCGCAGGTCGACGGCGAAGATGACGATCAGCACCAGGCCGAGCCAGAAGCTCGGCACGGCATAGAGCGCCAACGAGCCGATCGACAGGAAACGGTCGCGAAAGCTGCCAGGCCGGGCGCCGGCATAGATGCCGAGCGCCGAACCGAGGCCGAAGGAGAGCGCGGTGGCGCTGCCCATCAGGAGAAGCGTGGTCGGCAAGCGTTCGAGGATGACGTCACGGATCGGCCTGGAGAAGGTGACGGACTGGCCGAGGTCGAGATGCAGCAGCGCCCAGAGATAGTTGGCGAGCCGCGTCAGCTCCGACTGGTCCAGGCCCCAGCGATGGCGCAGCACCTCGATCATGCCGGCATCGCCGCCGGTCGAGACGATATAGGCGTCGACCGCGTCGCCGGGCGCTGCCTCGAGCAGGAGGAAGGTGCCGATGACGACGATCAGCAGCACGAAGACGCTGCCGAGGAGACGGCGGCGGATGAGGGTGAGGGCGCGGGTCATGGCGAAGCCGCTCCAAGGCCAAGCCATGAACGCCGTGTTCTACGGCGCCCCCCTCTGTCCTGCCGGACATCTCCCCCACGAGGGGGGAGATCAGCTGGCGCCGCGGCTTTTGCCAACCTCCAACGCTGCAGGAAAGTGCGAGGCGCCAAAGCCGCCAATCTCCCCCCTTGTGGGGGAGATGTCCGGCAGGACAGAGGGGGGCGCGAAGGAGCTCTCATTCTCGAAGCTGAGCACCCGAGCTGTCGATGCGCAAGTATGGGATCAACCCGCCAAATAAGTGTCCGCCCAGTTCGAGACCGCCCAGCGCGGGTTGTTGGCGATGTTGCCGACCGTATCGCGGGCGACGCTGATGAAGCTCCATTCTGCGACGTTGATCAGCGGGAGATCCGCCGCGACCTTCTTCTGGAATTCCTTGTAGAGCTCGGTGCGGGCGGCGGTATCGAGCGTCTCCGACGCCTTGGCGATCAGCGCATCCAGTTCCACGTTCCTGTAGCCGCCCTGGTTGGAGAAGGGCACGCCATCCGGGATGCCGCTCTGTACGAGAATGGTGGTCGAGATCGCCGGGTCGCCGCGGAACACCGGCGGGCCGACGGCGAGGTCGAAGGCATGGTCGGTGTAGACGGCCTTGATGTGGGCGGGAGAGTCGTTGTTGACCAGTTCGGCGTCGATACCGACGGCGGCGAGCGCCTGGCGCAGATAGTCGCCGAACTGCTTGGTCTCGTTGAAGTAAGGCGCCGGCAGGAGCTTCAGCGAGAAGCGGTTGCCGTCGGGGCCTTTCTTGTAGCCGGCCTCGTCGAGAAGCGCATTGGCCTTGGCGACGTCGAATGCATAGGTCGGCACGTCGGCGGTGTAGAACTGCGGATCGTTCTTCGGCACCGGGCCGGTCGCGGTGGCGGCGTAGCCGAGGAAGATCGTCTTGACGACGAAGTCCTTGTCGATGGCATGCGCGATCGCCTGGCGCACTTTCAGATCGGCCAGCTCCTTGCGGCGGTGGTTGATCTCGACGACGAGCTGGTAGGTCAGGCCTTCATAGCCCTTGGTGATCACCTTCAGGCCAGGCAC
>NZ_RZOJ01000584.1:0-2802 GCF_003998845.1 Mesorhizobium sp. M4A.F.Ca.ET.022.05.2.1
GGCTAACTACTACCGGATGTCGGCGGATGGGCGCCTGTTGTTCGGCGGCGGCGAACGCTACACGCCGTCGCCGCCGGCCGACATCGCCGGCTTCGTGCGGCCGCACATGGAACAGACCTTCCCGCAACTGAAGGGCTGCCGCATCGACCATGCCTGGGGCGGGCTGGTGTCGGTGACGACGTCACGCCTGCCGCATGTCGGGCACTATGGCGAGGTCTATTTCGCGCATGGCTATTCCGGCAAGGGCGTCATCCTGTCGACACTGTCCGGCAAGCTGCTGGCCGAGGCGATCACCGGCGATTCCGCGCGGCTCGACCTGTTCTCGACGCTTAGCCCGCTGCCGTTCCCGGGCGGCACGGCGTTGCGCGGTCCGCTCTATGTGCTCGGCATGCTGTGGTATGCGATGCGCGACCGCATCAAGCACTGAGCGCGCGGGAGGACGGTAAGCTGGCTAACCGGCATCCCTGTTGGTAAGCGCGATGTGGCAGCAGCCGGAACCGTGGCCCGGCGTCCAGGTGACGTTTTCGAAGCGCACGCCGGTCGCCTCGAACAGGCCGCGGTCGAAGGCGCCGGCGATGCGGCAGAGCGTGGCGAGCTTCTCCTCGCCGACGCCGGCCTCGACCCAGGCGTCCTTCAGCGGGCAGCGCCTTACCTTGAAGGCGATGTGGGTCGCGTCGCGCTCGACATCGGTCGGGTACATGCGGCCGCCATCGGGGCTGACGGCCAGAAACGCCTCGCCGATCGCCGGCGCGTCGTTGGGTCCGAAATCAGCGAAAGCCGCGGCCGCGACTTCCCTGCCGCGCTGCTCGATGGTGCGGATCATGACCGCCTCGGCCCTTTCGGCGCCGAGTTCCGCGGTCAGTTCATCGAGGAAGAGGCGGTAGAGATCGGCCCGGTTGCGGAAAGCGGAATCGAGCTCGCGCGACAGTTTTTCGGCTCTGGTTTCTGGGTCGGTCATGGTGTTGCGGTCCTGTTCAGTTTCGGCGTTGCCGCCACAAGCGCCTTGCCGATCGCCGATTGCGGGTTGCCGATGACGGCCCGCGCCTCGCCGCTCTCGGCGACCCGTCCGGCATCGAGGATGACGAGGCGGTGGGCGACGGCGCGGACGACGCCGAGATCGTGCGAAATGAAAAGGTAGGCGATCCGTTCCTCGCGCTGCAGGTCAAGCAGCAAGTCCAGGATCTGACCGCGCACCGATACGTCGAGCGCCGACACGGCCTCATCGAGCACAATCAGCGACGGTCTGGTGGCGATGGCGCGGGCAATGGCGACGCGCTGGCGCTGGCCGCCGGAGATCTCGTGGATGGCGCGCGGCGCGAGATCGGCGCCAAGGCCAACCCGTTCCAGCAGGGCGGCGATGCGGCGCGGGCGCTCAGTGCGCGAGGCGATGCCGTGGATACGCAAGGGGTCGTCCAGCACGCGCGCCACCGTGGCGCGCGGATTGAAGGCGGCGAGCGGATCCTGGAACACCATCTGCAGCCGCGCTCGCCTGGCGCGCAGGGCCGCTCCGCCCAGCGAGAGGAAGTCTGCGCCCTCGAACCGGATGGTGCCGGCGTCCGGCTCGATCAGCCTGAGCACCAGCCGGGCGATGGTCGACTTGCCGCTGCCGGACGGGCCGGCAAGCGCCAGCGTCTCGCCGGGCCCGATCGCCAAGGAGACGCCATCGACGGCGGAGACGGTTCTGCCGCCGCGGCGATAGTGCTTGGTGAGACCGGAGACGGTGAGCAGGCTCATGCCGGCGCTCCGGTCTGCCGCAACTGTCCGGCATCGAGGCCGAGATGAGCGTCGAGCAGCGCGCGCGTATAGGCGTGGCGCGGGGCGTTGACGATCTCCGCCGTCGTGCCGAGCTCGAGCAGTTCGCCATGGCGGAACACAGCGATGCGCTCGGCAAGCTCGGCGGCGAGCGCGATGTCGTGGTTGATGAACAGCAGCGTCATGCCGTCCTCGGCCACCAGCCGCCGGATGAGCGACACGATCTCGGCCTGCACGATGGTGTCGAGCGCGCTGGTCGCCTCGTCGGCGATCAGCAGTTTCGGACCGGCGGCTATTGCCGCGGCGATCGCGACGCGCTGCTTCTGGCCGCCGGATAGCTGGTGCGGGTAAGCGCGCATGGACGTGTCCGGATCGGGTAAGCGGACGCGTTCGAGCAGGGTCTTGGCTTTGGCGAAAGCCTGCGCCCAGGTGAGTTTGAGATGGGTGCGTGCGACCTCGGCGATCTGGTTGCCGACCGGCATGACCGGGTCGAGGCTCGAGGAGGGGTCCTGGAAGACGAAGCCGATGTCACGGCCGAGGAGGACAGTTTTCTCACGAACGGGGAGAGGTTGGCGTTCTGTCGCGCCCCCCTCTGTCCTGCCGGACATCTCCCCCACTTGGGGGGAGATTGGCAGCGTCGCCGGCGACTCTCCTTCTCCAGCCTCGGAGATTGGCGAAAGCGGATATGAGGGTCTGATCTCCCCCCTTGTGGGGGAGATGTCCGGCAGGACAGAGGGGGGCGCGAAGGAATGAGACGATGGAGATTCCGGAATTTGCCACTCGATCTCACCGTCAATCCTGGCAGACCTTGGCAGCAACCCAGCGATCGCCAGCGCCAGCGTGCTCTTGCCCGAACCGCTTTCGCCGATGATCGCTAGGCGCTCACCGGCCTCGATCTCCAGGCTGACACCCTTCAGCGCCGGCACCTCGCGGCCGTTGCCGCGGTAGGCGACCGTGAGGTCGCGCATGGAAAGCAGCGCCGTCACGACAGACTTCTCCGCACCGCTGTCGTCTCGACGATGCCTTCGCCGGCGAGGTAGACGCCGAGCA
>NZ_RZOJ01000585.1:0-2801 GCF_003998845.1 Mesorhizobium sp. M4A.F.Ca.ET.022.05.2.1
GCGGTATCGGCCGCGCAGCGCGCACCTGGAACGATTTCGACCGCATCGTCGCCTCGCTGAAGACGCTCGCCGATGACGAGACGCTGCTGGTGCAGTCCGGCAAGCCGGTCGGCGTCTTCCGCACGCATGCCGATGCGCCGCGCGTGCTGATCGCCAACTCCAACATCGTGCCGCATTGGGCGAACTGGGAGAAATTCAATGAGCTCGATAAGAAGGGCCTGATGATGTACGGCCAGATGACGGCCGGCTCCTGGATCTATATCGGCACGCAAGGCATCGTCCAGGGCACCTACGAGACCTTCGTCGAGGCCGGCCGCCAGCACTATGGCGGCAACCTCAAGGGCAAGTGGATCCTGACCGCCGGCCTCGGCGGCATGGGCGGGGCGCAACCGCTGGCCGCCGTCATGGCCGGCGCCTCGTGCCTGGCCATCGAATGCAATCCGGACTCGATCGATTTTCGCCTACGCACCCGCTATGTCGACGAGAAGGCCGAGACGCTCGATGAAGCAATGGAAATGATCGAGCGCTGGACCAAGGCCGGCGAGGCGAAGTCGGTCGGCCTGCTCGGCAACGCTGCCGAGATCGTACCGGAAATGTTCAAGCGCGGCATTCGCCCCGACATCCTCACCGACCAGACTTCGGCGCATGACCCAATCAACGGCTATCTGCCCAAGGGCTGGACGATGGCCGAGTGGCGCGAGAAGCGCGTCTCGGACCCGAAGGCGGTCGAGAAGGCGGCGCGCGCGTCGATGCGCGAGCATGTCGAGGCGATGGTCGCGTTTTGGAACGCCGGTGTGCCGACGCTGGACTACGGCAACAACATCCGCCAGGTCGCCAAGGAAGAGGGCTTCGAGAACGCCTTCGCTTTCCCTGGCTTCGTGCCGGCCTACATCCGGCCGCTGTTCTGCCGCGGCATCGGCCCGTTCCGCTGGGCAGCGCTTTCGGGCGATCCCGAGGATATCTACAAGACCGACGCCAAGGTGCGCGAGCTGACCCCCGGCAACACCCATCTGCACAACTGGCTGGACATGGCGCGCGAGCGCATCTCGTTCCAGGGCCTGCCGGCGCGCATCTGCTGGGTGGGGCTCGGCGACCGCCACAGGCTGGGCCTCGCCTTCAACGAGATGGTGGCCAGGGGCGAGCTCAAGGCGCCGGTTGTCATCGGCCGCGATCACCTCGATTCCGGTTCGGTCGCGTCGCCCAACCGCGAGACCGAAGCGATGAAGGACGGCTCCGACGCCGTTTCCGACTGGCCGCTGCTCAACGCGCTGCTCAACACCGCGTCGGGCGCCACCTGGGTGTCGCTGCACCATGGCGGCGGCGTCGGCATGGGCTTCTCGCAGCATTCCGGCATGGTCATCGTCGCCGACGGCACGCCGGCGGCCGCCAAGCGCCTTGAGCGCGTTCTGTGGAACGACCCGGCGACCGGCGTCATGCGCCACGCCGACGCCGGCTACGATATCGCCATCGAATGCGCCAAAGAGCACCAGCTCAACCTGCCGGGCATCCTGGGCTGAGCCGATGCGCATCCTTCGTGCCGCCGGCTACCGCGTCATGCCGTGGAAGAACGGCGGCGGCACGACGACCGAAATCACTGTTTCGCCCGGCGGCGCCGGGTTCGACAATTTCGACTGGCGCATCTCGATGGCGCGCGTCGAGGCCGGCGGCCCGTTCTCCAGCTTCGCCGGCATCGACCGCACGCTTTGCGTGCTGGCAGGGCAGGGGATCGTACTCGACGTCGCCGGCCGCGCGCCGGCCGAACTGACCGCGGCCTCCGCCCCTTTTTCCTTTGCAGCCGATGTGCCGACCGCGGCCGCGCTGATCTCCGGCCCGATCACCGACCTCAATGTCATGACCCGGCGCGGCCGCATGACGCACACCGTCGAGCGCCTGACGGTCGCGGCGCCTCTGGAAATCGAGGCCAGGGCGGACACGACCCTTGTCCTGCCTCTCGATGGCGAGATCGTGCTTGCCGGCGACGCGCCCGAGCGCCTCGGCCCGCTCGATGCGCTGGTGCTGGATCTGGGCACCCCGAGACAGCGCCTGGAGCCGGCCGCCGGCACGATCCTGTTCGTGATCCGCATCGATCGGGCTGGCAGCAACCATTAACGCCTGTTGCCAAACATGATCGCGGCGCCGGCGAAAATTGGCGTAAGCTCTTGCCCGCATCACGAAAAAGCCGGATTCCTTCCATCGATCAGATATGGGACGGGGAGCGTGGGGCGCTCGTCCATCGAGCTGCTGAGAGATGACGCCCTGTCGTGGTGCGGAGAACGAACTTTCGGCCTAAGTTGACATGCAACCAATTGCATTTGAGCAGGTTTTAGGGCCATTGCCGTGGCGGGGACGCCGCACCGTGCCCGCCATACGGAAATATAAATGAACATACAGACGAATCCCGCCAAGATCGAACTCACGAGCGCCAGCTTCCCGGTCATCACCGAAGCGCCGAT
The DNA here is from genome assembly GCF_003998845.1 of Mesorhizobium sp. M4A.F.Ca.ET.022.05.2.1. Classification (NCBI taxonomy): domain Bacteria; kingdom Pseudomonadati; phylum Pseudomonadota; class Alphaproteobacteria; order Hyphomicrobiales; family Phyllobacteriaceae; genus Mesorhizobium; species Mesorhizobium sp. M4A.F.Ca.ET.022.05.2.1. The sequence goes on from NZ_RZOJ01000585.1 coordinate 2,454, forward strand.
ACGTTCCAATTTCATGCCGGAAGACCGGCTACGCGAGTTGGGTGCCGGCCTTGCCAAAGGGGACGTCAAGGATCTGTTTGGTCTGGCGCCGTTCGAGTTCCAGGCCCGCATCCGCGACAGCGCCAAGCGAATCCTCGAAGTCTACCGCTCGACCAATGCCGCGCAGGCCAAGGGCGAAACCATCACCCCGGCGGCGCAATGGCTGCTCGACAACAACTACCTGGTCGAGGAGACCATCTTCCAGGTCAAGCGCGACCTGCCGCGCCGCTTCTATCGCCAGCTGCCGACGCTGAAGCTGGCCGACGGAACCACCGTGCCGCGCGCGCTGGCGCTGGCGTGGACCTATGT
>NZ_RZOJ01000586.1:0-2796 GCF_003998845.1 Mesorhizobium sp. M4A.F.Ca.ET.022.05.2.1
CCTCGGCAAAGCGCGACGAAAGCACTGCCCGATGATAGCGGCCCTGGCTGGCATTGACCCGGCTTTCGACCGACGGCGTCGCCGAGGCGAGCACGATCGGGAAGCCGCCTATGTGGCCGCGCACCACCGCCATGTCGCGCGCATTGTAGAAGACGCGGTCCTCTTGCTTGTAGGCGGGGTCGTGCTCTTCGTCGACGACGATCAGGCCGAGCTCCGGGAACGGCAGGAACAGCGCCGAGCGCGCCCCGGCAACAACGCGCACGCCGCCTTCCGCCACCTGCCGCCAGACTTTTTCGCGCATTCTCGGCGGCAGGTCCGAGTGCCATTCCGCCGGCTTGGCGCCGAAACGGTCCTGGAAGCGTTCCAGGAAGGCGTGCGTCAGCGCGATTTCCGGCAGCAGGATCAGCACCTGCTTGCCCTGGTCGAGCGCCGCCGCCACCGCCTCGAAATAGACTTCCGTCTTGCCGGATCCGGTGACGCCGTCGAGCAGGGTGACGCCAAAGGCGTTCGCCGCGACGCCGGCGCGCAGCATGGCCGCCGCGTCCTCCTGGTCGGGCATCAGCGTCGGCTGCGCATAGGCCGGATCAGGCGCTGCCACCACCGGCCGCGGCGGGATCATCACCGTCTCGAACACGCCTTGCGCCCGCAAGCCGTCGATGACCGCCGACGATACGCCGGCCGCATGCGCCAGGCCCGAGCGCGTCCAGGCAAGGCCGCCCTCGGCCGTCTCCAGCACGCGCGCCCTCGCCTCGGTCATCCGGTCGGGTCTAGCCAGGGTGAGCTGCAGGCCTTCGATCCAGGGCTCCGGGTCGAAGGCCTCCGGCGCACGCAGCAGCATGCGCGCCACCATGCCCGGGGCCGACAGCGTGTACTGCGCGATCCAGTCGACGAAGCGGCGCATCGCGCGGTCGATCGGCGGGCAATCGAAGACCAGCTCGATCGGCCGCAATTTCCTTGCGTCGACCGTTTCGACGGCGCCGTCCCAGACGATGCCGGCGACCTGGCGGGGGCCCAGCGGCACGCGCACGATCGAGCCCGGCACCACGCGCATGCCGGCCGGCACCGCATAGGTGTAGGGCCGCTCGGCCGGCATCGGCACCAGCACCGGCGCGGCGGCGACAAAGGGCGAATCTTCCATCATGAGGCGTGACCTTGCCCCGACTTTGGTCTAGAGCAAAGGCCGACCCCCAAGCTGCATGTCATGCACATGAAAATCTTCAGGAGACCGCGATGAAATTTTTTGTCGACACCGCCGATATCAAGGAAATCCGCGAGCTGAACGATCTGGGGCTGCTCGATGGCGTCACCACCAATCCCTCGCTGATCCTGAAATCGGGCGGCAAGATTGCCGAGGTCACCAAGCAGATCTGCGACATCGTCGAAGGTCCGGTCTCGGCCGAGGTCGTGGCGACCGAATACCAGCAGATGATGGCCGAGGCGGAGGTACTGGCCAAGATCGCCCCCAATGTCTGCATCAAGGTGCCGCTGACACTCGACGGGCTGAAGGCCTGCAAGACGATCCGCACCGAGATGAAGCGCATGGTCAACGTCACGCTCTGCTTCTCCGCCAACCAGGCGCTGCTCGCCGCCAAGGCCGGCGCCTCCTTCATCTCGCCCTTCGTCGGCCGCATCGACGACACCGGCTCGGACGGCATGGAGCTGATCCAGGAGATCAGGCAGATCTACGACAATTACGACTTCCAGACCGAGATCCTGACCGCCTCGGTGCGCACTGTGAACCACGTCAAGCAGGCGGCGCTGATCGGCGCCGACGTCATCACCGCGCCGCCGGCGACGCTGAAGGCGCTGGTCAGCCATCCGCTGACCGACAAGGGCCTCGCCGCCTTCCTCGCCGACTGGGCCAAGACCGGCCAGAAAATCGGCTGATCTCGTCAGGTAAGAAAAAAGGCCGGGCGACCGGCCTTTTTTGGTGAATGCATACTTGTGCGCTTGGGTGTGTTGAGAGTCAGGTCAAGCCACGCCGAGAACGGTGGTTTCCGAGAGCCAGAGCGGAGCGTACTTGAAGGCAGGCCGGCCTCACCTGAATATCAATACGCCTCAGGCCTACTTGCCGTGCTTGATCAAGTCCTGCGCGACGGCGAGCCTGAGCAGGTCCGCCAGCTCGCGCGCTGCGCGGTTCTCGGCATCGATCTGCGCCCGGTAAGATGCATATTCCTGACGCGGCCGGTCGAAGGATGACGGCACCGAGCGCTTGCCCGTGGCGATGACCGTGCCGGTGGTGTCCCGCAGTACATAATTCGCGGTCAATGTCACCGTGCCGGCCGTCGGTTCGTCCTCGTCGGTCTGGATCTGCACCAGGGCCGCCGATTCGACCAGCTCGGTGACGCCGAGATCGAGCGTATAGGCAGGCGTAGCCGGTTCGCCGGCGCCCTGGCCGAGCGCGAAGATCAGATTATTGCGCACCTGCTGGGCATAGCGGGTCTTGACCGGCTTGACCGAGATCGACGCCAGTTCGGCGGCGGCGCCGACAGTCGAGCCGGCGGTAAGCGGCGCGTTCGAATAGAGCGGCCTGACGGTGCAGGCCGACACCAATGCCAGCGAGGCGACCAGGCCGTACAGCGCGGTGCGGCGGAGCGAGCGCGTCGTCTTTCCGAAATCAGGCAACGACATTGACGATCCTCTGCGGCACGATGATCACCTTGCGGGGCGCCTTACCTTCCAGCGCTTTCTGCACGAAGTCGAGGGCCAGCACCGCTTTTTCGACCGCACCTTGGTCCGCGTCGCGGGCAATTGTCAAATCCCCGCGCTTCTTGCCGTTGACCTGCACCGGCAGCA
>NZ_RZOJ01000587.1:0-2757 GCF_003998845.1 Mesorhizobium sp. M4A.F.Ca.ET.022.05.2.1
AGCGCGTCTCGCGCTGCGCGCGTGCGAGACGGTGGCGCTCCGCCGCATCCTCACGCCATGACTGGTTGGCGCGGTCGCCGATCGCGACCAGAGAGGCGTCATCCTCGCCACGCATGGCCTGACCGAGCGCCAGCAGCGAGCGCTCACGCCTCCAGTCCTCACGGTTGTCCCTGTCGACCATTGTCTTGGAGCTTTACTCTTCGGCGGCTTGGGAGAGGCGGTCGGCCAATCGTTAAGCCACGCTAAACAGGCATAGGAAACAAAAGGTTAATTTCGGCGCCAGAAAGGCGAGTTTTCGCGCCCTGATTGCATGGTTTTCGGGCGCAGTCGAAGCCTCTCCAGAACGGCACGTTAAGCTTTCCGGCCTATGGTCCGGCGGATCTATGACCCATGCCAGCGACATACCGCAGAGGCGGAGCCTCACCCGGATCGGCGCCTTCGTGGCCGCGCGCCGGAAGCTGGTTTTCGATTATTTTTCCGCAATCAGCGGCGCGGGCGGACGGCTGGTGTTCTCGCTCGCCTATTTCATCGCGCTGGCCAACACGCTGTCGATCGCCGAATTCGGCATGTTCGCCACCGCTTCGGCGGCGGGCGTCATGCTGTCTCGCGTCCTCGCTTTCGGCTTCATCTCGGCGCTCTACCGCACCGCCACGATCCGCCCCAACCTGATCGGCACCTTCACCGCCGGCTTCCTGCTGCTCGGCATCGTCTCGCTGCCGGTTCTGGCGGCGGCATCCTACGTCGTCTACCTGATCTTCTTCGCCGGCACCGTGCCGCTGCCGGTGTTCGCCGCGGTCGTCTTCGCCGAGGCGCTGCTGTGGCGGCCGGTCGAGGTGGCGCTGATCGTCAACAACGGGCTCGGCAAGTTCGGCCGGGCCGCCGTGCTGGCGATCCTGGCGACCGCGCTAAGGGCGCTCGGCGCGGTGCTGTTCATGCTGGCGGCGCAGCACAGCGTCGGCGTCTGGTCCTGGTACTACATCGGCGCCAACGCGGCTTCGCTCGCCATCGCCTTCGGCTTCTTCTATCCGCGCCAGCGGCTGCGACTGCGCACCGAGCTTTATCTCAGGCGGCTCGCCGACTCGATCTATGTCGCCGGCGCCGAGGTCCTGTTCTACCTGCAGATGGAGTTCGACAAGCTGCTGGTGCTGTCGATCGGCGGCGCTCATCTCGCCGGCATCTACGCCATCATCATGCGCCTCGTCGACCTGACGGCGATCCCGATCCGCACCTTCTCGATGATGCTGGTGCAACGGATGATGCGGGCACCGGAGCTCTTGTCGCGGCTGGCCGTCAAGAGCGGCATCGAGGGCGGTGTGTTCCTGGTCTCGACGCTGGCGCTCGCCGCGCTCGGCATCGTGCTGCATTTCTTCCCCAACGCGCTGGGCAGGAATGTCGCGGAGGCGGCGCCCCTGGTGGCGCTAGCCATCTGCGTGCCCGGCCTGCGCAATCTGGTCGAATACCAGGCCGAGTTGCTGTTCGCGCGCGGCCAGACAGCCGTCCGGGCGCTCAATCTCGGCCTGCTTGCCGGGCTCAAGGCGGTGCTCCTGATCTATGTGCTGACGACGATCGCCGACACGTCCAACCTGGTGCTGTCGCTCAACGTCGTCTTCCTGCTGCTCTATCTCGCCTCGGCGTTTCTCACTTACTCGGCGATGCGCAGGCCGGCCAAGGCCATCTAATTCTGCTTAGGCTAAGCGAGCCCGATCAGGCGGCGGATGCGGCCGATGTCGGTGCCGATGAAGGACTGCAAGCCGATCGCCACCTGTTCGGGCGCCATGCCGGCAACGAAACGGCGGAAGTCATCGTCCGACAGGGGCTCGCCGGTCCAGTGGACGCGGCAGAATTCTTCCGAACCGTGAAAATGGCCGGCCCCCTCCGACACGTCGTCGACATAGCGGCCGTAGATCATGCATTCGGAGAATCTTCGCGCCGAGCCGAGGACCGCGACCCAGTCGCGGCCATGCACATTCTCGATCCGGCTGCACATCGCCGTGACGGTCTCGCGCCGCCAGGCGATCAGCGTCGAAATGTAATCGTGCACCGTGATCTTGGTCGGATCGATGCCGAGCGCCGCGCCGGCATTACGCGACCAGATGCGATGTTCGTCATGACCATCGTTCGCCAGGACGCCATCGCGCCGGAACAGCCGCACCTTACCGTCACGCCAGAAGGCACTGGCGTCGAACGGCCTGAGAAAGGCGACGTCGGAATCGCAGAAGATCAGCACGTCCTCGCCAGCATGGCCGGCAATGGCGATGCGGCGGAGCTGCTGCGCATGCCAGCCGCGCAGCGGCTGCGTCCTCAGGCTGAGCCAGACGCGGCGGCGAAACAGGGAGAACGGATCGTCGACGACATGCAGCCAGCGCGGCAGGAGATCGCGTTCGTCGACGACGATGCGACGGTGGTTCTCCAGTTGGCGAAACAGCGCCACGTCGCGATGCTCGACCAGTATGTAGTGGCGCGCGAACCCGGAAAGCTGGCGGTCCATCGTCTCGCACAGCAGACGGCAGCGTTCGAAATCCGGCGCATAGCTGGCGGTCACCACCGCGGCCGTCGGCGCCGGCGGCAGCCGCTGGACTTCGGCCGTTGCATCCGGGACGAAGCGGCTGTTCAAGGACGCGCTCCGGCGGCCGAGAATTTCTGCCTGGCGACGCGCCACAGGAACAGCGGGTTGCCGACGACGTAGCGGCGCCAGAGGCGGCCTGGCTCGATCAGCAGCCGGAACAGCCATTCGAGCCTGAGACGGCGCATCCACAG
>NZ_RZOJ01000588.1:0-2736 GCF_003998845.1 Mesorhizobium sp. M4A.F.Ca.ET.022.05.2.1
CTCTGAGACATAGCCGCGCCGAACGTCCTGTGCGACCCGCCATGGCTCGCGCAGATGCGGATCGCCGCGCCCGCCGCCTCCGGCAGAGCGGATATCGAGCAGGTCGCCGGGCTGCAGCACCGCGGTGTCGATGTTGCCCAGCCGCCGCTCGTGGCCGGTCCCCGGATTGACGATCATGTCCGACAGGCCGGCCGCCTTGCCGCCGAGCACGCCCCAGGGGCGGAAGAAGCTGCGGTCGCGGTTGCGCGCCGTAATCCTGGAGTCGGGCGCGAAGACGCGGAAGGCCATCTCGGTCGCCAGCCCGCCGCGCCAGCGGCCCGCACCGCCGCTGTCCCTGGCGAGCCCGTATTTCACGAATTCGACTGGGGTCTCGGTCTCTGTGATTTCGATCGGCGTGTTCTTGAGATAGGCGGCATCGGCGCCCGATCCGTTGGTCCCGTCGCGATGCGGCATCGCACCGCCGCCGCCCACGACGGGATTCACCGCCGCGATGACGCTCCGGCTGGTGCGCTCGTCGATAGTCATGACGTTGACAATGCAGTTGTTGCCGGCCGGCGCCGCCGGTAGACGGTCCGGCACGGCCTGCGAGAAGGCGCCGAAGATGACCGAGCGCAGCCGGGCGCAGGTGAGCGAGCGCATGCCCACCGCTGCCGGATGGACCGGATTGAGCACCGACCCTTGCGGCGTGATGCAGGTGAACGGCCGCGTGAGGCCGGTGTTGAGCAGGAGCTTCGGGTTGAGCGTGTAGAGCACGTAGTAGACGCCGACCAGCAGCATGGTGTGGCGCGGGTCGCCACCTGAAGGCACGTTGAGCGAGGAGCCCAACTGCGGATCGGAGCCGGTGAAGTCGAGCACCGCCTCGTCGCCCCTGATCGTCAGCGTCAGCTTCAGCCGGCAGGGATTGGCCTCGACCGAATCCTCGTCGGCATAGTCGGCGAATTCCCAGGTGCCGTCGGGCATGGCGCGCAGCACGTCGCGCGCCTGCGCCTCCGCATGATCGAGAAGCGCGGCAACCCCTTCGATGAAGCCGGCCTTGCCGAACTTCCGCACCATTGCCTGGATCTTGCGCTCGCCGGTGTTGAGCGCGCCGACAAGCGCCTTGATGTCGCCGATGTTGAGGTCGGGCTTGCGCACATTGGTGCTCATGATCCGCAGGATCGTCTCGTCGAAGACGCCCTCCCGCACCAGTTTCATCGGCGGAAAGCGGATGCCTTCCTGATGGATCTCGGTCAGCGACCGGCTGAGCGAAGCCGGCACCGCCCCGCCCATGTCTGTGTTGTGGATGTGACCTCCGGTCCAGGCGACGATCTCGCCGTCGACGAAGACCGGCTTCCACAGATGCGTGTCGGGCGCGTGCGTGGCGACGTGGCCCGAATAGGGATCGTTGGTGAACGCAACGTCGCCCGGCCGGTAGTCGTCGACCATCGCGATCGCGCGGTGGTAGGAAAGCCCCGGATACCAAGTGGCGCCGAGTTCCATCGGCACGGCGAAGGTCGCCCCCGCACGGTCCATCAGCATCACGGTGAAATCCTGCGTCTCCTTGACGAAGGCGGAGTGCGCAGTGCGGTGCAGCGTGTGGGCCATGTTTTCGGCGGCCGCGCGGGCGTGGTTCGCCAGAACCTGCAGGTTTGTCCGGTCAAACATGGCGTCACTCCGCGAAGGTCAGCAGAAGGTTGAGGTGGCGGTCGACGCGCGCCTGCGCTCCCGCGGGAATGGCGAAGGTGGTGTCTTCCTGCACGACCACGGCAGGCCCTCGGAAGGTGCTGCCCGGCACCAGGGTTTGCCGGTCGTGGAGGTCCACGACTTCGAGGCTCGCGCCCGTGTAGACCGGGAGGCGGCGCGCCGGGATGGCGGCGGCGCCGATCTCGTCTGTCTCCGGGAAGGAGAGTTTCGGCCCCGCGCCTATCGCCGACAGCCGGACATTCACAAGCTCGATCTCGCCGTCCGGGTCGTGGAAATCGTAGAGCTGCTCATGGGTGCGGTGGAAGGCTTGCTCGATTGCCTCCGCACTGCCGTCCGCCAGCCATTCCGGTGAAAGGACGACCTCGATCTCGTAGCTCTGCCCGACATAGCGCATGTCGCAGGAGAGAGTGAGCTCCGCTGCCGCCTCGTGCCCCTGCGCCGCGAGCCAGTCGCGCCCCTCGCGCGCAAGGGCGTCGAACGCGTCGCGGATTGCCGGGAGAGACGTATCGGTGAGAGGGCTGAAGATGGTGCGTATGAAATCCCCGCGCAGGTCCGCCACCAGCCCGCCCAGCGCCGACACCACGCCGGGGCGGCGCGGCGCCATGACACGCTTCATGCCGAGTTCGCGGGCAAGGAAGGCGCCGAGCATCGGGCCGCCGCCGCCGAAGGGCATCAGCGTGAATTCGCGCAGGTCGACGCCGGCGCGCGAAGCGAGCTTCTCGACCTCGACGAACATCTCCGACACCGCGATATCGAGGATCGCCTGCGCAGTCTGCTCGACCGGGCGGCCGAGCCGGGCGGCAAGCTCGCCGACCGCGCGATGCGCCAGCCCGGTATCGATCCGGAGCTGGCCATAGGCCATCTCGCTGTGACCGAGCCATCCGCACACCACCATGGCGTCCGTGACCGTCGCCTGCGTGCCGCCACGGCCGTAGCATGCCGGCCCCGGCGTCGAACCCGCCGATTCCGGTCCGACGCGCAGCACGCCCTGCGCATCGACGCTGGCGATCGAGCCGCCGCCGACGCCGATCGAGCTCACCGACACGGAGGGGA
>NZ_RZOJ01000589.1:0-2727 GCF_003998845.1 Mesorhizobium sp. M4A.F.Ca.ET.022.05.2.1
CTAAAAGGCAGGAAGGGGGGCTCACCACAAAAACGGGAGGAAAGCATGAATGCCATGAGCTTCACCACCCTTGAGGGCGGCAAGACGACGCTCGACGCCGCGGCCCTTGATGCCCTTTCGGCTCGGATACGCGGCACCGCGCTGCGGGAAGGCGACGCGGCCTACGACGACATGCGCAGCATCTGGAACAGCATGATCGACCGGCGGCCCGCGCTGATCGTATGCTGCGTTGGTGCATCCGATGTCGTTACCGCCGTGAATTTCGCGCGGGAAAACAAGCTCCTCGTCTCCGTGCGTGGCGGCGGCCACAACATTGCCGGCAGCGCCGTCTGCGACGGCGGCCTGATGCTCGATCTGTCGCTGATGAAGTCGGTGCGGGTCGATGTCGCGGCACGGCGAGCCTGGGTCGGGCCCGGCGCCACGCTTGCCGATGTCGACAGGGAGACGCAGGCCTTCGGGCTTGCGATGCCAGTCGGCATCAATTCGACCACCGGCATTGCCGGCCTGACGTTGGGCGGCGGCTTCGGCTGGATCACCCGCAAATTCGGGCTGACCATCGACAATCTCGTTTCCGCTGACGTGGTCACCGCCGACGGAAAATTGCTGCGCGCCAGCCAGAACGAAAATCCCGACCTGTTCTGGGCGCTGCGCGGCGGCGGCGGCAATTTCGGCGTCGTCACGGCGTTCGAGTTTCAGCTCCATGAGTTCGGGCCGCAAGTGCTGTCGGGGCTTGTCGTCCATCCCTTCGCCGATGCCGGGAAAGTGCTGCGGGAATATAAGCAGGCGCTGGAAGATGCACCCGACGAACTGACCTGCTGGGTGGTCATGCGGCAAGCGCCGCCGCTGCCCTTCCTGCCGGCCGAATGGCACGGCAAGGAGGTGCTGGTGCTGGCCATGTGCTATTGCGGCGACATCGAGACCGGCGAAAAGGCGACCCGGAAGCTGCGCGCCATCGGCTCGCCGATCGCCGACGTCGTCGGTGTCAATCCGTTCACCGGCTGGCAGCAGGCCTTCGACCCGCTGCTTACGCCCGGCGCCCGCAACTACTGGAAGAGCCATGACTTCACCGAGCTTTCCGACGGCGCGGTCGAGGTCACCACGGCGGCGATTGCGAGGCTTCCGGGTCCCGAATGCGAGATATTCTTCGGCCATGTCGGCGGGGTGGCGGGCCGCGTCGAAGCGGATGCCACCGCGTTTCCGCAGCGCAGCTCGCATTTCGTCATGAACGTCCATGCCCGCTGGCGCGAGCCGGCAATGGACAAGGCCTGCATCGATTGGGCTCGCGGTATCTACGAGGCGACACGGCCTTACGCCGTCGGCACGGCCTATGTGAACTTCATGCCGGAGGACGAGACCGACCGGATCGAAGCGGCCTATGGCGGCAACTATCGCCGGTTGCTGGAGATCAAGCAGCGCTACGACCCGCAAAACCTGTTCCGCATGAACCAGAACCTGCGCCCTAAGGAAGGTCTGCGGGCGGCGTGAGACAAGCATCCCTCGGCGACGGCGTGGACAACCGCGCCGTCGCGGACATGGCTTCAGCCGATTATCGCCGGCGTATCGTCATAGCTCAGCGACACCAGCTCCGGGTGGCGGTGAGCGAGCGCGAGGATTTGTGTTTCCAACTCGCAATTGTAGGCCATCAGCGCCTTCACCGTCTCCAGCGGGCTCGCGTAGCGGGCGATCAGCTTCTCGGCCTCGGCCTGCAATTCAGCCTGCGCTTCGGCGTCGAGATGCAGGATGCTCATTGCCGCCTCCTTGAAACCTGCAGCGCATCGAGCTGTTCCTGAAGGTGCCCGTTGAGCACGATCATCTCCTTCAGCGCCTTCATGGGGTCGCCCTTGTGGAGCGCGATGAACTTGTCGGCCACAGCCTGAAGCGCGGCCTCCTGGCGGCCGTCCAGTGTCACGATCTGGTCCATCCCGGCTGCTCCTCATACGTTATGTGCGCAGTGAACAAAAAGGGAACAAAAATGTCAAGGGCGAATTGACCAAACGAGGAATGCGTTCCTATTATTAGTCATGCCTGATACTGACGGAAGACGAAAGCGCGGCGGCGGGCGGCGGCTCAGCAATGCCCACGAGATCGGGCAACTCGTGCTCGTCCGCTGCGGACTCTGCAACGTCAAGCGTTGGTATCAGCCCGACGATCTGCTGAAGATTTTCGGCGACATCGAACCTGACCTCGTGGGCAGCAAGATGCGCTGCGAGCGCTGCGGCAAGAACGAATTCATGCACGCCGAGACGCAGAGCCCGACGGCGGGGGAGAGGCAAGGCATTCGGGTGAGAAGGCTTGCCGAAATAAGGACGGTGCGGCGGGTCGTGTGGCGGGATGAGCAATAAAGGGGTCGGCCATTTGCCGGCTTTGGTTTCTAAAACAAAGACCCCTGCGCCGGCGGCTCGGCGGGAAACTTGATCTGCGTCGCCGGCTTCTCCACGATCACCAGCGCGTCGTCAGGCGCTGGCCGCTGCAGCTTCCGCGCCTCCGGCCATGGCGCGGTCAGCCACGTCTCGGTCTCCTCCGGGGTGGTCAGGATCACCGGCATCGCCTTCTCGTGGATCGGCGCGATCAGCGCATTGGGCCTGGTGGTCAGGAAGCCGTAGAGCTGGTGGTCGCCCGGCCCTTCCTTGACCTTGCGCACGCCCTGCCAGGGCGTCCACAGGCCGGCGAAGAAGAACAGCGGTCGATCTTCGCCGCGCGCGAACCAGAAGTTCTTCTGCACGCCGG
>NZ_RZOJ01000058.1:0-22516 GCF_003998845.1 Mesorhizobium sp. M4A.F.Ca.ET.022.05.2.1
GTCGAGAATATCGTTGACGACGGTAAGCAGCGCCGCGGCCGACGTGCCGATGCGCTCGGCATAGCGCCTGTTTTGTTCCGACAGTTCGTTGGAGGAAAGCAGCAGGTCGCCATAGCCGATTACACCGTTGAGCGGCGTGCGGATTTCATGGCTCATGGTCGCGAGGAAGGCCGTCTTGGCTTCACTCGCCTGCTCGGCGTTCATCTTGGCGATTTCCGCTTCGGCCTTGGCAAGCTTGAGTTCCTCGGCTCTCTGCTCCTGAAGCGTGACGTCGCGCTCGGTGACGACCAACTCGGCGGGGCTTTCCGTCCGGTCGCGCACCAGCTGCAGGGTGATTTCCGCCTGCACCCAGTCGTCGTCCTTGCGGTGCAGCGTGAACACGCCTTTCGATTCGTCGATTTCGCCGCGCGCCAGCTTCGCATACTCGGCCTGGAGACGAGATCGCTGCTTTGGGTGGACATCCGAAAACGCATTTGAATTTAGAAGTTCCTCGGCCGTGTAGCCGAGAAGCCGCATGCAGGCAGGCGAGGTGTAGAGCCGCGTTCCGTCGAAGGCGACGCGGCTGATCATGTCCGAGGTATTCCGCCAGGAGGCGATAGAGCGCTTCCCGCTCGGCCAGTTCGCTCGTCTTTCGATCGACGAGTACCTTGATCGTTTCGGCACGGCGGGCGAACAAGGACAGCAGGAGGCCGAACAGGGCGGTGAAGACGATGCCGCTCGCGAGCACGAGGAGCGGCTCCCGGCTGGCGACGCTTTGCTCGAACGCGGGCGTGCTGTGCCACGAAAGTGTCCAACGCTGCTGCATCACGTCGACCTGCTTTCGTATCGAAAACGCCGGCGCGGACGCGGACTGGTTGGGCTCACCACTCTGGTAGATCAATGCATCGGCGTTCTCGCCGTCGCCGTCATAGACCTGCAATGTCAGCGAACGGTCTTCGCTCGTCGTCAGCCCGCTCATGAATTTCTGCGCGACGAAGGGCGCATAAATCCAACCGGTCAGGGCCGCGCGTCGCTCGTCGACCGAACCAAGCGGCACGTTCTTGCGGTACATGGGATGGAGCAGGATGAAGCCGTTGCTCTTTGTCTGGTCCTGCACCAGCACGATGCGCTTGGTGATGGCCGGCTTGCCGGTATCTCGCGAGAGAGTCGCGCCCTCCAGGCGATTGCTCTCGAACGCGATGTTGAGCCCAGGCGCCGGACGGTTCGGTGCCAGCGGCTCGATATAGGTGATGATAAAGCGAGGTTCGCCGGGAACGTCGGGGTGGATCGTGAATTGCGGCTGCGCCATCTGCGCCCGTAAAAGGAAGTCCGATATCTTTTCCGCCGGAACGTTTTCGATGTAGCCGATGCCGTTGACGCCGGGCATGCTGCGCTTGAGGTCGAGGACATCGACATAGGAGCGCCACTCTTCGGCACTCACGGAGTTCGATCCTTCGAAGAAGCCGACGCCGCCAAGCAAGGCCTGATCGTAGGACGCCAGGCGGTGCATCAGCGCCTGCTCGTTTTCGATCGCCATGGGGGCGAAAATCGCGCTGTTGCGATCGTAGATGAACTGGTTGCTTGCCTTCCAGCCGTAGAACGTCAGGCCGAGGGGCAAAAGCAGCGTAAGGATCGCGGCAATCGGCAATGCGCCCAGCGGTGTGCCACGCCAGCTGAGCTGGCGCTTGGCGCCGGGGGCAATGAGCACGATTGGCAAAAAAATGACGATGCCAAGCACATCGCCGCTCCACCATGTGAGCCAGTTGTGCGCCACGCCCGCGGGAGGAACAACGCCGGCGACGTACAGGGAGGTCACGCCAACCGAGGGCGCGACGATGCAGCTGAACGGAGCGGCGGCAAGGAACAGCGCGATGATATCGCGCATGCCCCTGAGATTGATCGGTATCCCGACCACGCGACCGACAAGCCACCGCGCGACCAGGGCCTGCGCGGTCGAGCCGCCAGCAATCGCGGCGGCAACGGCGAGCTTGTCGAGCGCCCAGCCGGTTTCAGCTGAATAGCCGCCGCCGATAACGGCATTGAGCACGAGCGATCCGACGAAGATCCCCGGCCACAATGAACGCCCGTAGGCGAGCAATGCCCCGACGGCGATGCCGGATGCCGGCCAGATGATTGTCGCGTAGCCGGGCGGCACGGCCAGAAGCAGCCCAAGCTGGCCGGTCAGGTAATACAGAGCCGCAACCGCGACGATCTTGGCCAGCGCGTGCGACAGCGGGCGTTGCATAGGGTGAAGAATCATCACCAAACGCGGTTCGCTCACGAACACCGAGATTGCCCCGACATCCGGCAGGGCGTGACGAAGTGATTCGCTCATTCCTGCGACAGCACGCACATTCGTAAGCCAACCCGACGAGGATCAGAATTCGGCAGATCGCTGCTTCGATCCCGCCGAGATTGCGCCGAACGAGTCAACGTCCGATTAATGCTGCGACTGTCTTTGCCAAAGGCAGAGCAGAGACGCTGATATGCTTCAGAGCCGCTCTCGTTGCATCTGTCCGCTCGTGTTCGGCCGCACTGCCGTGTCGACGCCTAGCTGCTCAGGTGCGAAAATTCCAGACGATCCTGTGCGGCCGACAGGCGTTCTTCCGCCGATCGGAACATGTCCTCGAAGGCAAGCTCGTGCTCGAAGATGACGCCGCCGACCTGAACGGCGAGCACGTCCTCCGTTCCCTTGGGCGCGAAATAGACGTCGCGCACCCGCGCCTTGATGCGTTCGCCGATATCCTTGGCGTCCTTTTCGCTCGCGCCGGGTAGAAAGACGCCGAACATCGAGGTACCAATGCGGCCGACGAGATCCTCCTTGCGAACCGATGACTGGATGGTCGAGGCGATGAGCCGCAGCGCCTCGTCGCCCCACTCCAGGCCGAAGCGCAGGTTGAGGGATTTGAGATGCTCGGGATGGATGACCAGGAAAGCGCCGGAGCGCGGCCCGTCCTCGGACGGTTTCGCGGCCCGTCTGTCCACCATCGACGTGAAGACTGGTCCGTTCAGGCAGCCGGTCAGCCTGTCATAAGTCGCCGACCGGTTGAGCTCTTGCCGATAGCGGCGGATCTCGGCCTGCTTCGAGCCGAGCAGCAGGAACAGCGGCAGACCGATGGCAACCGGCACTAGCGTTGCCGTGATCACGCTGCGCGCGAACGGCGTCAGCGCCTCGCTGAACAAAAGCAGGTAGTTGAGGCCGAGCGAGAGGATGAGGCAGCCGGCCGTCCCCAGCACCGTCAGCCACGCGACATCTTTCCAGGCTTGTGCAGGGGGGGTCGCTGTCGGTTTGGTCACTGGCCAATCTCCTGTCCGATGCGCTGGCATAAGGCCGGTGTGTTGCAATTTCGGTTTCGACGATCCGTACAATTTGATCGATGGTGCGGAAAGACCGATCAAACCGGCCCGCGCCAAGAAAACTGCGCCGCAAGGGTTAACAAAACAAATATCGAAGGCGGCTGTTGGCGCAGGCCTGGCGGGCAGCCTAAGGTGAACGGGCCCTGGTTACACTGGCAAACTAGCGAGGCGGTCCGAATATGCCCATCTCGGCATTTCTGGCCGTTGCCTCGGCCTTGCCGTAGATACCGCCGGGCAGCGCCATCGCCCAGCCATTGGAGACGAGCCAGGCGCCGACATCCTGCCTGCCGAGCTTGCAGGGCGCGGCAATCGTGAAGCGGTCGACATCGGGCGGCACCAAGCATTTCAGCGCCCGCCCGCGCAGCCAGGCATTGAAGGCCGCCCGCGCGCGCTGGCCGCACGGCCAGGCGGCTTCGTGAAAGGAACAGCTCCTGTCGGGGTCGATGCCGAGGGTGCCGCTGATCGCCACCGTTCGCCCCATCGCCTCGAAGGTCGCCGACGAGGTGGCGATCGGGCGATAGAGCCGCGTCTCGCGCCAATCGTCCGGCATCGGCGTCTTCGGCCAGTATGCGAGACCGAGTTCGCCAAGCGGCGGACGGGGCTCGACCCGCTCGAACCGGGATGCTTCGAGCTGCGGTGGCGCGATAAGCTCCTGGGCGATCTTGCGTGCAGGTTGCCGCGGTCCGGCATCGAACACAGGCAATGCCGTTGGCAGCGGCTGATTTCTGACGACGTTCAATGCCGGCGTGGCCCGGTTGACCCCGATCAAAGCGCCGGCGTGAAGGATCAGCAGGACTCCGGCCAGGAGCTCGACACTCCCTAACGCGATCGCCAGGCGAGACCTTCCCACAGGGACGCCGCCGCTCATCGGCGATGTCCCGGAGCTTGCTGTCGAACAGAAGGCCGACTTGGCAAACTGCTTGAGCGCACCCTTTCAACCCCCGATGAAACGGCTCCGGCCGCCTGAACCCGCGTTTGCGTCCCAGCGGCCCAGCATAGCACGGGTAAGAAGGATGCCGAAGCAAGCGGCTTGTTAAGCTTCGTTAAGGCTTGCGCAATCTCTATTGCCTATTCTGGCCTCGGAATTGTCGAGGACGACATGAAGCGCAAACCGATACTGCTCTTTGCATTTCCGGCCCTAATGCTGCTCATCCTGGCGGCTGAGCGAGCGGCGACATTCCTGCTCGGCGCCTATCCCGCCAGTCCGACGATGTGGCGGGTCTGGCTGGAGCTGCGGCCCTTGGCGACGATGTTCTGGCAGCAGGTCGACCTCTATCTCGGCGCTTCGATCGCGCTTGACGCCGCCATCCTCGCCGCTGCTGCGATCGCCTGCTGGATGGCGTGCCAGGCAAAGGCATCGGCCGCCTTCTTCCTGGCCAACCATATCGCCATTCTATTCGCTGGGCTGATGATCGCCGCCGGCAGCCATTCGGAGACGGCGAGCACGATTGCCGCCTTCACCGCGCCCAGCGGCATCCCATTCTCGCTGGCGATCGATTTCACCATGAAGAACAGCCTGGTGCTGATCCTTGGCACTGCGGCGTGCGCCTATTGCCACGTCGCCTTCCTCAGCGAAGCGCGGCAGCGCGCTGAAACACGCGCGATCCGTATTCTCGCGCTGCAGCGGGACTTCTAGACCTGCTGCCTCAATCGCCCGGAACGCCCGGCAACCTCAGTTGATTTTCCGGTAGTAGACCTTGCCGTCCGCCTGCTGGATACGCTGGTAGGCAGGGTTCGGGGCAGGCGGCGCTGCTCGCTTCCTGGGCTGTGGCATTTCGACCGACCCTGGGTCCGCCATGTTTTCGGCGACGGCCGGCGTCTCCGCCTCGCTGCTGGTGGGGGCTACTGCCGGCTCCGGAGCGCTGGCCATAGGTTCGTCGGCGATGGAAGGCCGGCTCTGCCCCAACCGGGCGATACCGCCGTTGACCTCGTTGAACTTCGCCTGCAACTGGTCGTCGAGCTTTTCGAACCGGCTCTGGAAACCGTTGTTGACGGTATCGAGCCGGGCGCTAATGCGTTGCTCGAACTGGCCGAGCTGCTCCAGCCGCGCTTCCACGCTGCGCAGGTCGTTGATGCCGCGGTAGAGGTAGACGGCTGCGGTCAGGTTCACCAGCGTGACCAGCGCGGCGCCCGCCACGACAACGCCGATCGTGCCTTTGCGGCTGGGTTTGCCGACGGCGGCTTCCTGAGCGCCGAGCTCGATTGCCGGAATGTCCGGGTCCCTGATCATAGTCATTCCACCACCACCTTTGCGCCCACCGCGACGCGTTTGAAGAGATCGATCACGTCGGTATTGGTCAGGCGAAAGCAGCCCGACGTGCCGTCGAAACCGACACCCTTGGGATCGTTGGTGCCATGTATGCGATAGAGCGTGTCACGTCCGCCGCGTGAAAGATAGAGCGCGCGCGCGCCGAGCGGGTTGTAGGGCCCGGCGGGCACCATCGCCGGCAGCTCGGGCTGGCGGGCGCGCATCTCCTTGGGCGGCCGCCATTCCGGCCATTCGGTCTTGGCCCCGACCTCGACCGTCCCGGTCCAGCCGAAGCCGTCGCGGCCGACGCTGATCTGGTAGCGCAGCGCCTGGCCCCGGTTCGTCACCAGATAGAGCGCCTTCTCGTCCTTGCGGATGATGATCGTGCCGGTCTGTTCGCTGGTCTGGAAGGCGACCGTCTTGCGCAGGCTTGGCCCCATGGCCGGCAGCGGCGGCCGGTCGGCAAGCGCGGACCTAGCCCCGGCCGGCGGCAGGCTCGACGCCAGCGCTGTCACCGCGATGCAGGCGCAAGCGAGGGCACGGATGATTTGCCACCTGGAGCGGTTCAGCGTTTCATGGAATCGCAGACCCGCCCCGGCCATCTGTCTTGACGCAATTCCGGACGGAAAACCGCTGCGCACTTTTCCTGGAATTGCTCTAGCGACTGGCATCGCCGAGCCGCTCCTTGAACATCAGCTTCAGGTCCTTGTTGAAGCGCGCCCGCCCGTCGACTTCGGAGGGCAGAATGGCGCGATTCAGCGCGTCGGTCAAAAGCGCGTTGTCGAGCGCCACCGACTTGATGTGCGGCGCCTTGAAGATCTTCTCCAGCTCGCTGCGCGAGAAGTGGTTGCCGAACCATTTGCGCTTGTGCTTGTTGGCCACCAGCGTGATGTTCACCTGGTTGCCGCGCAGCTCGCGGATCTTCTTGTAGAGCCGCTTGCCTTGCCTGAGCGACGCGACGTTGAGCTCGAAGACGATGAAGATCTCGTCGCTCGTCTGCAGCACGGAATTGTGCCAGGGCGTCTCGATGTTAGGCAGGTCGATGACGATGTCGTCGAACCGGTAGGCGACGAGGTCGAGCAGCCGGAAAACGAAATCGGCGCCATGCGGCTCAAAGGGCAGCTGCGGCCGCTCGAAGGAGTAGAGCGTGAGCCCCGACGGGCGCGACAGCTTGATCACGTCCATCAATTCGACATCGAGGCGCTCCGGCTGGCCGATGATGCCCGAGAGGTCGAACTGGTTGAACTGATTGAGATAGGCGCCGCAATTGGCGCTTTGGAAATCGAGATCGACCAGGCAGGTCGAGGCCGCGCGCTCGGTCGACTTCCCCGCCAGGTATTCCGCCGCCGATAGCGCAAGCGTGGTGGCGCCGGCGCCGCCGCTGGCGGCGATGAAGGTGATGATGCGGCTCTTGGTGCCCTGGTTGCCGGTGTCGTGGAAGGTGACGGCGTTGAGCAGCTCCTTGGCATCAAGCGGCTTGTGCAGCCAGTCCGACGCGTTCATGCGCACCAGGACGCGCGTCTGCTCCGACGCCAACTCATCGGAAATCGCGATCAGCGGCACCGACGCCCATTTGGAGCGCGCCTCGACGATGCCCGGCTGGCCGAGCAGCTCGCCATTGCCAAGGTCTAGGATGACGATACCCGGCCGGGTATCCGCAGGCGGCCCCTTGAGGAAGTCGGCTGTCTCCGAGACCTGCACGTCATAGATCGCCAGCGCGTCCAGCCGTGTCGCCACCTCGCGCTTGAACTGCGGATCGGACGAGAACAAGGCGACCTGCTTTCGTCTGGTCGGAAGGACCTTGGTGTTGATAGCATTCATGGCGAGGTACTCTTCAAATCTTCGCCCGTGACCGTGCTGAGCATGGAGGGCATTGTGATGTCTGCGAACCCCATCAATCCCTGCAGAAAAAAGAAGTGGAACGGGACGTTCTGCAGGCTGACGGTGATCGTCGGCACCGGTCCACCCGCCCGGGTCTGATAGCCGAGGCCGGTGGCCGTATAGGTGACGACGACATTGGCCGGTTGCAAAAAGGAGTAGAAGTCACACATGCCGGGTCGACTGCCTGCCACCGGACCGCACACACCGTCGTCACCGTAGTAAATTCTATTGAAGTTCGCTGCTGACCACACACCAGCGACGCAATATGCTCCGGTGCAAGTGCAGGTTGAAGTGGCGCCGTTGCAGACATAGGCAAAGGAACCCGCGGCTACAGGGGCTCCCGGTGTCGCAGTTGGGCCAGCTGTCGAAATTTGCGGCGCGATTGGGTCGGAAATCGAGGCCAAGCGGGCGCCAACCTGAACCGCCTTTGTTGCGGCGTTCCATTGAAAGAAAGCAAATCCGAAATCGACAAAGCCGAGGACGAGTGCAAACAAGAGTGTCGAGACGATGGTCATTTCGACCATTGCCGCGCCGTCCTCGGATTTTGCAAAGCGCCTGATCATGATCAGAACCGGATCAACCGCTCCTCGTGAAAGCCGCTCAGAGTGATGGGACTGGCGCCGACCAGCGATAACATCCCGACGCCGGCATAAGCGAACGTGCCGGCAGCCCTCACGATGCAGACTTGTGCAGTGGTGGAACGATATTTGGTGACGCCGGCAACCACGGCGTCACGGCAGGAGGCGGGGGCGGCGATGGTCACAGTCACATTCGCTTTCTGCCAGCCGCTGATGCGCGGACTGTCCGTTGCTGGATTCGCGTTCGCTTTGCCGAATACCGCGATATTCGTAGCGATGTCGGCGCAATCGATCGCGGCAAGACCGGCGTCCGTATAGAGTTGGCTGTTGCAACGCGCCCCGAAGCGTGCCGCATCCGAAAGGCCAGCCTCCATCAGCAGCTTGTCGTGGATCAGATTGCCGAACTCGAAGACGCCCGCCGACAAAAACAGCATCAACGGCGCGATCAGCGTCATTTCTATAAGCACCGCCCCGCGGTGGTCGTGTCGAAATCGGTCGAAATGGCGGAGCAGGGATCTGAACATCGCCATCACCGGTAAAGCTGGGCTTCGTCGCGCAGGAAGTTGTCGAGCGTGCCTTGGCCGGCGCCGCCGGTCACGTCGACCAGTTCGACCATCACCGACGCGTCATCCGACGCCGACGCAACCGGCTCCGTAAGGAAGAAGCTGCCGAATGCCTCGACTGGCAGGTTGGTGCTATGGCCGGACAGATCATTGCCCGCTGCCTCTAGCGCGTTGCAATTCAGGATCGCGCCATAGAGAAGGCGACGATCCACTGATGTGACTGGCGGCTGACAAGAGTTCGACGGCGTTCCGATTTCGCCCCCGGTCGAGGCCGTCCCAACCAGACCTTGTGCGATCTCGTATTTGTAGACGTCATATCGGGTCGGCTTGGTCGTATCCCACGAAGACGGATGACTGGTGGAGCCGAAGTTGGTGCTCCAATAGTCGGAAATGTTCCAATCTCCGTCGCCCATCCGTCCACCCATATATGGCGTGGTGGCATCGCGTGGAAGCCCCATTGTTCCAGCTTCGGTAAATGAAAGTTGGTTCATCGAGGGGCATTGGTTGGCGGCACCTTTGGTCTTAATCGCGCCTTTTCGGACGTTCGCGGCCGGGCCGTATTCCGGCGAGTTGAAGTGGCCGTTGGCATCGATGCCGAAACGAACGTTGAAGGCGTCCTGCACCGGCCCGGCATTCTGCCCGGTCTTGCTCGAAACAGAGCCCGATTCGTAGCAGCCGATCGGGGTGGATGTCGCGATTGTCTCGGCGAGAGCCTGTGCACCATTTCCAACACCTGCGGGGGGCTCGAGGAAGCCGAAGTTGCCCGGACCCGCAGCCGCCCCGTTTCCTACCTTCCTCAGTTCGATCAGCCGGCGGCGGACAGCCGGGTTCGAGACGGCTTGCTCCAGCGTGTAGCCACCGGCATCATTCGTTCCGTTTGCATCCATCTCATAGGGGTTGCAGATGAAGACAGGTGTGAAGTTGCAGACACCCGAGACAAAGCCGGCTACCGATATGGCCCCGACATTGAAGCTGTCACTGGCCGAATTTCCTGTCAGAAATGAAGCGGGAAAAATTGCGGCGAAGCCAGTAGGGGCGACTGTCACTTGAATGAATCGCGTTTCCGCTTCCCCGACGGTGCGATTGGCATCGGCCACGTAGGTAGCCAGATTCGCCGCCGTTATCTGGGTGCTGTCAGCAGCGGGTATCGCCTTCAGAAAGCACCATGAAATGTTTCCGGCATTGTTGCAGTTGAGTGTCCCTCCTGGTTGACCGGCCGTCAGAGGGACCCTGCCCGCCGTCGAGAAATTGCTCTCGTTGCTGACGAGCGTCGCCATGGCGCGCTCGGCGCGAACCCACGAGCCGCTACTGCCATCCAGTTCGGCTGCGCCAGCGAGGGCAAATGCGTCCGCCGCCTTCTGCAGATCGTTGTGGAGATTATTGACCCGGCTCATATCGATCGCCAGCAGCGAGAAGCCGATGATCGCCGGCAGCATGACGCTGACGAGGATCAGCGCTATTCCCCTCTGGTCGTGCCAGAACGCGCGAATGGTTCGCAGCATAGCCCCAACTCTACCCCTTCGCGCCAGAGCCCCTCGTACGCCCGGCGCAGTGCACCCTTCTGTTCAATTCGCTCCGTTGGTCACACCAGCCCCACCGACATTGACTGTCATGTTCGTCTCTGGCGGCGGAGGCGGCGGAACTCTGTACCTTTGCAAAACGCCGACAGCACGCACGCCGTCGCCTTCAATCTTGGTGTTGTTAGAGGCCGGATTGAACGGGTCGACCGTCTGCAGGAGCGCGTTGTGTTTCTGCGCATCGCCCGACGCCAATGTCATGGTGTCGTAGTTGTTCAGATAATCGGCAGCGCAGCCTGCCAGCAGGCCGCTGCACAAAACGACGAGCAAGAGCTTATTTCTTGACATAGAGCATCTTGTCCTTCGATTTCACATCCAGCATGTGGCCGTATGGGCCGGTGACGCCTTCGCCATGCTCATATTTGCGGATCATGTCCTTGTTCACCTCGAGCTGGCCGAGGATGAAGAACTCAGGATCGTTGGCGGGCCGCGTCTTGTCGAACGGCGTCGCCACCTGATCGCTGGGCTTCACCGGCCGCACGAGATGCGGCGTGACAACGACGACCAGTTCGGTTTCTTCCTTCTGGCTGCTTGAATTCTTGAATAGCGCGCCGACGATCGGCACCTGGCCGAGCCACGGCACCTGGTTCTGCAACTTGGTGGTCTTGCTGGACAGCAAGCCGCCGACTGCGAAGCTCTGACCGTCGCGCAATTCGACCACCGTCTCCAGCTTGCGGTTAGTGAAGATCGGGTCGCCTGCGGTGGTGAAGCCGGTCAGGTCGCTCACTTCCGGCGCCAGTTTTATATGGATCTTGGAGTCGTCGAGCACGACCGGCGTGAACAGCAGATTGACGCCGAATTGCTTGTACGTGATGGTTACCTCGCCATCATTTCCGAGGACACGGATGGGCACTTCACCGCCGGCGTTGAAACTCGCCGGCTCGCCTGAAAGCGTGGTCAGATTGGGTTCGGCCAGCGTGCGCACTACGCCCTTGGCCTCGAGCGCCTCGATGATAAGGTCCACCTTGATGTTGCTGTCGATAACGCGGGTAATCAGCGCTGCGAAGGGATTCGTGTTCGAAAGCAGGCCGCTAAGCAGATTCCCGGGTCCCAGCACCACATCATCTTCGTCGACGGCCGCAATACCCGTCCCGGTGCGGGTGGTGCCGCTGCTATTTCTGCTCCTGATCGATACGCCAAGATCGCGACCGGCATTGCGCTTGGCCTCCAGAATGCGCACCTCCAGGTTGACCTGCTGGCTGTCGTCGATGGTCACGGAGTTGATAATTGCGTCGGGGCCATATTGCTGGGCGACTTCCACGATGGAGGCCAGCGTCGCGGCATCCTTGACGTGACCGGCCAGCCTGATCTTGCCGTTGATGGAGCCGATCTCGATGCGCGCGCGAGGCGCGACCTGGCGGATTGCCGCAGCCATGTCACTGACGTCTTGACCGACCTCAACCTGGAGCGTGCCCAGCGAGCGCTTGTCCTCGGAAAAGAGGTTGACGGTGGTGGTGCCGACGCTCTTGCCGATGACATAGAGCGTCTTGTCGGTCATTGGCTGGGCATCGGCGATCTTCTCGTCACCCACGGCGATGTCGCCGAGGGTGGAGTTCACCTGGATCGTCACCGACTGCGATACCGGCACGAAGATGCGATGGACGGTTGGGCTCGACACATCGATGCTGCGGTCTGCCGCATAACCGGCGGAACTCAACGGCAACGCACAGGACAAGGCCAAGGCGGCTGCCGTAAGTGGTCCCCAGAACTTACGCATCTACGCTTACCCCCTCGTTGGCTGATTCGGACTCCGCCTATCCTAGTGCCAACGTTATTTTTGTCGCGGCACATCGTATGTCTCGAGTTTTATACCTCGAAACACACCGACTGTCGCGCGTGCCGGCGGTTCCGGCTGTACGTATTTGACCACTTCCTTCACAACTTCTTGCACCTGCGGCGCAGATGCAACAGCCGGGGCCGGCGTGACCTTGCTCAGATCGTCGAGCTTGCTGCCTACCCGTTCAACGGCCTGGGCCAGCCCGGCCAGCTTGTCGTCGGCGCGTTTGCGCTCGGCTGCCGCCTGGGCTTCGGCTGCTGCCTGCTTGGCGAGTTCAGCCTGCCTTTTGGCGACATCGTCCGGCGTATCCCCGGTAAGATCGGAAAGTGTAATACGCGCGGTCTCTTCGCCCTTGCTGGCTGCCGCCTGGCGCAGCGCCAGCGACAGCTGGCCGGCGTCGGCCGCGAGCGTAAGCTTCTGCGCGTCCTTGGTGCTGACTTCGACTGTCACCGCTTTCACCACGGTAGGACTTTCGGTGCTTTCATCGGCTACCTGATCGACGGCGAGTACCTTGATACTCTGCAGCAAGACGTCGACAAAACTCTTGTCGGCGCCGCCATCGCCGCGCACTTTGCGTGTCAGCAGGATGTCCACACGGTCGCCAGGGAAGACAAATCCGGCGACGCCGAGCACATCGTTGACACGGATGGAAACGGCCTTCATGCCTTCGCCGAGCACCGCCGAAAGCGTGGCGCGCTGGCCGGGGCCGGTGATCTTGGTGGCAAGAACGGGTTCGTTGACTCCGATCGCCTGAAGCGCCTGCTTCGCGCCTTCGCCGGCCAGCAAATCCTTTGTTGTCTTGAAAGCGCCGGTGGGAACCGCGCCGGACGGCCAGGCTACTTCGCGCAGCTTGTCTTCCGACAGCGTGTCGCCAAACTTCAGCGCCACTGCCGCTACGACCACTGTGTCGCGTTGGACGCCACCGGACTGTGCCAGCGCACTCCGCTGGCCGGCCAGCCACATATTGACCAGCACGACCGCCAGTACGCCGAATACGGCGGCAAGGACGATCATAATTACGGTGTTTGCGCGCATTGCCAAGCCCCCTAGGCTGCCCACTAGCTTAGAGTCATCGACGCCAGGAATCCCGGGCGTCGATGACATTGTAATGGCTACTAATCAGTGACCCGAAATAGCAGCGTAAAGGTTGGTCCACTTGGTGCTCACCCATCCGCCGACCAGCACCACGGTAGCAATCACGGCCACAGTGATGATGCCGAGCAGAATAGTATATTCGACCATCGCAGCGCCGTTTTCGTCATCGCGGAACTGCCGGGTCATCGTCATGAGCTTCTTCATGCCAATTTCTCCCTTTGGAGGTTTGAACCCGACGAGACGAGCCTAAGGATGAACCCCATACCCAAGCATCCCCCGTCGACTTGATCTAAATCCCGACGAAAAGCAGAGTCAAACGAGATTAACAGTTCCTTAACCTTCGAATACCTGGACGGAAGCCAGTTCAATTTTGACAAGGGATTGATTCGATTAATTTTTCAAGCGTCCTTAACCATTCGTTCACAATTTCGCTGCACCCATAGCGGTAGCCTCATCATATTAGAGTATGTGCATAATCCATTATATGGAATGGTTTGCGGCGGTGTACGGCGTGAGATTCGCATGTTGCAAAGCGACACATTCCGTGAGGCCGGGAGGCGTTGGGAATGGCGGCGCGCGAGGGTCAAATGAAAACGATTTTCTTGAGCCGTCATTTTAACTATGTTGCAGTATTGTCCGCTCTTCCCTCTGCTCGACGCTTGTCCCGCTCGTGGTTAACAGTTAGTTTCCGCAGCACGCAGTTTGGGAAGGGCTAGCGCATCGTGGTGGGCGGGTCGCAGGCGAGGCAGGTAGCGAGCGAGGAGCACCTACTAATGCGCGCGCCTGGCCCAGCGCGTGATCTGTGGGGGGTCGAAGCAGGCCGCCGTCAGCATCGATCGCCTAAAGAAGTAGCGATCCATTTTCGGAACAGTCGACTTGCCGTCATCATTTTGGCCTTGCTTGCAGGAATTGTGATCGTAGATCTGATCTGGCTTCCCTTTTCGAGCATCGACCCAAACAAGGTCCTCTGGCTAGCCACGATGGCTGCATCTCCATTAGTCGTCCTGTGGGCGGCTCTCGGTGGAATCCGGTACCAGCTTCGAAAGACACCCTTTCGGTTTCGTGACCGGTCGCGCGAAATTGCAGCCCGGCTGCAGACTGCGGTCGCTGCTTGGACTGTCACGGCTGCGCTAAGCATCGCGCTCTTGCTGTTCTCCTATTTGGCGAGCGCAACCGACCGACCGCTGATGGATCGCTATTTGGCGGCAAGCGATGCTGCTTTGGGATTTGACTGGATGGCCTATGTCAGTCTGCTGAACGACCATCCATCGATCGCAGCGGCGCTTTCGATGGCGTATCGCAGCTTGCAGGTGCAGCTCCTCTTGCTGCCGGCCATCCTGGCCTTGACCGGCCGATCCAGTCGCCTTCTCGAATTCATTGCTCTGTATGGGCTCGCCGGTTGTCTGACCTGCCTTGTCGTGATTGCCGTGCCGGCGGCGGGGGCTTTCAACTTCTATCATCCGGCGACGGATATTTTGAGGTCTTTCGGCTCCGGCGCGTCCACGCGACATCTGGAACAGCTTCATGCGCTACGGACGTTGCAGCCATTCCTGATCGAGCATCCGGAGGGCTTGGTGACTTTTCCCTCGTTCCACTCAGCCCTGGCTGTACTATTCGCCTATTCCGTGCGAGGCATTCGCTATGTCTCCGTTCCCATCTATGGGCTGAACGCGATGCTGATCCTGGCGACAGTGCCTCAGGGGAGCCACTACTTGATTGACGTGCTGGCGGGGTTCGCAATTGCTGCGATTTCCATCAAAGTCGTTTGGTGGATAGCTCATGCGCCAATGCAAATAGCGGCCAGTGGCGAGCATGCGCAATCTACACAAAAGGAGGCCTGAGATGCGTCTGACCATGGCTTACTCCACAAGCAATGAAATCAAAGTGGGCCAAAGTCTATGCACGCCGAAGTTCACAAAGCCATGTCGTTTGGGTAGGTTGAGAGGTGCGTGAGATGTTAGGCCGCTTCCTCAAGTCGCCCCCGGAGCAGCCGGCCCAGCAGGCTATCCAGCGCGTGGATCAGCCCGCCGCAACGCCAATAGCGGCGACAACGGATTTGGCACCGGATGGTGACGAATTCCTGGCGCTCAAGGTCGAGCTGCATCGCCATCTCATCGACCGGTTCAATCTGACGGCTCTTGAAAACGCCTCCAAGGACGAGATCCTGGACGAGATCCGGCCGATCGTGCGGGAATTTGTCCGCGGGAGAAACGTGCCGCTAAATGCCCGTGAGCTCGATCAACTGACCAGCGACACGGCTGATGAAATGCTCGGTCTCGGGCCGATCGAACCTCTGCTCAAGGACGATTCGATTGCAGACATATTGATCAATACTCATAAGCACGTCTTTATCGAGCGCCGCGGTGTGCTGGAGGAAACCTCGATCCGCTTCCGCGATGAGGCGCACCTGCTGCGCGTCGTCAACAAGATCGTGTCGGCGATCGGTCGCCGAGTTGACGAGTCGGCGCCAATGGTGGATGCCCGCCTGGAAGACGGTTCGCGCGTCAACATCGCGGTGCGGCCGATTTCGGTTGACGGCCCGCTGGTATCGATCCGCAAATTCTCCAAGCACCCTTATTCGCTCGAGCGTCTGATCGCGTTCAATTCGATCCGGCCGCCAATGGTCGAATTGCTGCGGATTGCCGTTCAGGCGCGCAAGTCGATCTTGGTTTCCGGCGGCACCGGCAGCGGCAAGACGACCCTGCTCAACGCGCTATCCAGCTACATCCCGGCCAAGGAGCGCCTCGTTACAATCGAGGATGCGGCAGAACTGCAATTGCAGCAGCCGCATGTTGGACGACTGGAGACCCGGCCGCCCAACATCGAGGGCAAGGGCGAGGTTCGCCAGCGCGAACTCCTGAAGAACGCGCTGCGCATGCGGCCCGATCGCATTATCGTTGGCGAGGTTCGCGGCGAGGAAGCCTTCGACATGCTGCAGGCGATGAACACCGGCCATGAAGGCTCGATGACCACCATCCACGCCAACACACCGCGCGATGCGATTTCGAGGCTGGAGCAGATGGTCGGCATGGCCGGTATGCCGATGACAAATGAATCCATTCGCGCGCAGATCGCTTCGGCCATCGACATTATCGTGCAGACGCAGCGTCTATCGGATGGCGGCAGGCGCGTCGTTTCCATATCGGAACTCACCGGCATGGAAGGCAATGTCGTGCAGCTCCAGGAAATCTATCATTTCGTCCGTCGCGATGTCGGCGCCGACGGTACGATCATAGGTGATTTTCGCGCCACCGGCGTTCGCCCACGCTTCGCGCAGGAGGTGGCGACGCTTGGGCATCATTTTGCCAGGGACGCTTTCAATCCGCAGGTTCCGCTCTGATGTTGACCGGCCAGACATTACTTTACTTCATCTATGTGCTAGCCGCAGCTTCCGTCATCCTCGCCGCGGAGGCATTTTACATGTCCTTTGCCGGACGGCGCGCGCGAGTGGGAATCATAAATCGGCGCTTGCAGAGACTTGGAGAAGAGGCGCCGGCCGAGGAGAGCCTGCAAGGGCTGCTGCAGGAACGCGGGCTGACGGCATCTGGTGACTTTATTTTCGGCGCTGTCTCTCTCAACCGGCTCTATACGCAGTCCGGCATAACCGGGAATCCGCTCGCATTCGCCATAGTGTTCGTGCTCGCGGGGCTGGTGATGGCGCTACTGCTGGCGCTACTGTTTGGTTTCTCGGTTCTTACGGCCACGGTGACCTTCCTGCTTATCGCTTTCGCTTTGCCGCTTCTCGTGCTGCGACGCGCGCGCAACAAGCGAATTCAGAAGTTCGCGGCCCAGCTTCCCGACGCCCTCGACATGATTGTCCGGTCGCTGCGCGCCGGTCATCCAACGACGGTGGCCATCGGCCTTGTCGCGCGCGAAATGGCCGACCCGCTCGGTACCGAATTCGGCATTGTTTCCGACGAAATCAGCTTCGGCCTGAGCCTCGAACAGGCTATTCGAAAACTGTCGGAGCGTGTTGGCTTCGAGGGTCTGCACCTGCTTTCGGTGTCGCTGTCCATCCAGGCGAAAACCGGCGGCAACCTCACTGAAATTCTGTCCAATCTGGCTTCTGTGTTGCGCGAGCGGCGAAAGCTGCGACTGAAGATCAGGGCGCTCTCCGCCGAGGGCCGTATGTCGGCCTGGATCATCTCGCTGTTTCCGCTCCTGATGTTTGGCATCCTGACACTCATTGCGCCGAGTTACTATGGCGATGTCTGGGATAGTCCGATCCTCATGCCGGTGTTCCTGATCTTTGGTCTGTGGGCGCTGCTTGGCGATTTCATCATGTACCGCATGGTCAATTTCGATTTTTGAGAAACGGGACATAGACTGTTGAGTAACATCGGAAACTCGGCCACGCTGCTTTCGCTAGCCGTCTTCCTTGCGGTGGCGACGCTCTTTATTTTGATTGCCCTGATCCTGACTCCGGTTTTCCAGACGAGAAAGTTGGTGGCGCAAACTCTCCTCGCCGAGGGGATTTCCAGCCGCCGATCACTGACTGCGCAGCAAGAGCTCAACAGGATTTCGGCACAGCGGCCGGTCGACGCCTATTTCCGTGCTTTGGAGAAGGAGCGCGGCGAGCCGAATGCTCTGGAGATCAAACTCTTTCGGGCCGGCTTTTATCAACCTAGCGCGCCGATAGTTTATACCCTGTCTCGCTTGGCCGCAGTCTGTATTGGCTTCCTGGGGATCTACGCAATCCTCTCCAACGTGCTGCCGCCGCAAGTGCCTGGCTTCGTCGCGTTTGCTGGCGCGGCGCTGTTTGGGCTCGCCTGCATCGTCATTCCGAGCATCGCTCTCGATCGCTTCGAGAATGCCCAAAAACAAATCTATCGCCGCGGCTTTCCGGATTTCATGGATATGATGATCACCTGCGCCGATGCCGGCATGAGCCTGGAGGCAGCGGTCGAACGTGTCGGCGCCGAGTTGGCCGGCACTCACAAATGGCTGGGCATCCAGCTCTCGATCATGAATTTGCAAATGCGGGCCGGCAAGCCGCTTCGCGAAGCATTGCGCGAACTCGCGGATCGCATCGGTCTCGAGGAAGCACGCTCTTTGGCCGTGTTGTTTCGTCAGTCCGAAGAACTCGGCACCAGCCTGACAGAGGCCTTGCGCATTTATAGCGATGAAATGCGTAGTCAGCGAATTCTCCGCGCCGAGGAGCGCGCCAACTCGCTGCCGGTTAAGATGATGATTCCATTGGGGCTCTGCATCTTTCCAGTCGTGATGATGGTCGTTATGCTACCCGTAATCATCCGTATGAAGGGTGTTTTCTTCTAAGCCGTCATATGCTTTGGTTCTAATTACCGAGTCGCAGGAACCCTGGGGGACAAAATGACAGGGCCAATACGCCTCGCTGCCGCTGCCAGCGTGCTTCTTATCGTGCTGGCCGGTTGCCAGTCGACCGATAGCAGCATGGGCGTCGTTCGCACCAACGAACCCGCGAAAGGCGATGTCACGTCCTTTGGCGATACATTCGATGGGCTGAAGACAGTCAGCGATGTCGACTACTATGCTTCGGACCAGGCCGTCGCCGAGGCCAAAACGCAGTTCCGCTCTGAAAACTACGGCAATGCCGGCGCGCTCTTCTACAAGGCCACGCGACTTGCCCCCAATGATGGTGTTGCCTGGCTGGGTCTTGCCGCCTCCTGCGACCGCATTCGCCGCTTCGACCTCTCCGATCTGGCCTATAGCCGCGCCTTCAAGCTGCTTGGCGGCACGCCCGAATATTATAACAATCTCGGCTATTCCTATCTGCTGCGCGGCAAGCTGCAGAATGCGCGCACTAACTTCCTCAAGGCCTATGAGCTCGCGCCGAACGACCCGACCGTTGCCAACAATTTGAAGCTCCTGTCCTCCAGCGTGCAGAACATCGAGCGCTAGCATGTTGCTGGCCGCATCGCTGCTGCTCAAGGCACTGGCCATTCCTTTGCTCGTCAGGATCGCCTGGATCGACTTCACGACGCAGAAGATATCCAATCAGAATGTGCTGCTGTTGCTTTGCCTGGGCCTGGGCTCCCTACAACTGCTGTCAGTCGCGGCCGGATCGTGGTGGGACATGGGCTTGAGCGCGCTCGCGGGCCTTTTGCTGTTCGTCGTCCTCTTCCCATTCTGGGCTTTGCGCAAAGTCGGCGGCGGCGACGTCAAGCTGATGGCGGTCATGCCGTTTTTGATCGGCGGCAGTGGCCTCGCCGTTTACTCGATACTGCTGCTGCTGTTTGCAATTGCTACTGCGGCAGTCATAAAATTCCCGTTCATGCTGCCGGAGGGTGCGTTCCGCGTTTACGCACAGCACCTGGACCGCAAGGGAGTCGTGCCATACGGTGTGCCGATCTCCGTCGCGGCGATCTGCTCGATCGCTTTCCAGGTCTACGGGAGTGTCATGTTGGCCAGCAGCTCCGGAATTCTGCAGCAGCTCAACTGACGTTTCGCTCCCCCTCAAAACCCCGCCGTCGACTTCTCGACCAGCTTCAGCGCGCCCTTCTCGACCCGGTAGAACGGCATCGTGCGCTGGCTTGAGCCGTCGGCGCGGAAGCGGAACAGGCCGGTCGAGCCGCGGAAGCCGCTGGCATTTTCCAGCACCTGCTTGCTGAAGCCGTTCGGCCCGACGGCGCTCGCAATCCCCGCCGTCAGCGCGACCATATCATAGGCATAGGCGACGTTGACGTCGGCCGGATAGTTGAACGTCGCCTTGAAGCGGTCGGCGATCGGCCCGGTCTCGCCCTGGTCGAGCGTTGCGATATAGGCGCCTTCGAACGACAGATCCATCGGCCGCTCCAGCCAGCGGTTGGTTCCGATGAGCGAGACCGTCTTGCCGGGAATGCCCTTTGCCTTCAGCGCCGCAAGCAGCGGTGTAGGGCTAGCGTCTCCGCTGGCCACGATCACCGCATCGGGCGCCTCCACCAGCGAGCCCATGTCGTTGACCGCCTTGGCGCCGCCGTCGGCCGGCGCATAGGGCAGGGTGACGGCAAGCGCCGCGCCATAGATGCTAAGGCCGTTGGCGACGCGCTTTTCGATTGCCGCGGCATCGCTGCCCGCCGCCACCAGCAGGACGAATTTCTTGGCGCCCTTGGCGGCGACGGCCGCCGCGCCAGCCGCCGCGCTGTCGGCCTCGCTGAGGCGCACGGCATAGACACCGGGGCCGCCGGCAAAATTGTCGGCCAGCGCCAGCACCGGCGGCCGCGTCGAGCCCGACAGCTTGGCGATGTGCTGCGCGGCCGGCAGTTCGGTCGGGCCGATGACGACTTTCGACCCCGTCGTTATCGCCTTGATCGCCAGGTCCTTGGCCTGGCCGGGGTCTCCGCGCGTATCCTCCACGGTCAGCGTCAGCAAGTTGTTGCCGAGGTCGGCCATGGCGAGCTTGGCGGCATCGAGCATCTTCCTGCCGTCTTCGCCGGCACTTCCCGGGGCCGACAGCGGCAACAGCATGATGATCTTGGCCGGCCCCGTGCCGAGCGACTGCGTCGCCGTTACCGCCTGCGGCGCGGCGGCAATGGCGCCGCCGGCCGGCGTGCCGGGCGACGCGACCGCGGCCGGGTCGAGCGCCTCGCTGACGCTGCCTTTCGACTGGCAGCCCGAAACGGCAGCCAAAAATGCGAGCGCCATCGCCCGTGTCCACGGGCAGGAAAGCCGCCGGCCAAGTTTCATGATCGCTCCATCCTGTGTGCCGCCGGTCGTGGCGACAACGTTCCCGGGTCCCATCCCGCGGCACGCCTTGCGCTGCTTCGAATTCCGGCCTCTCCCGGAGCGGTTCATCGTTTCACGGAAAATCACGCCGCTCCACCTCTTTGTTTCGACGCAATTCCGGGTGGAAAGGCGCTTCCTGGAATTGCTCCGGCTAGCCGTCGAACAGCTGCGCCCGCAGCGCCCTGATCCGCCTGGCCCGGCCGGCGCTCCGGTAATCGGCGCACCGCATGTAGCGCGGTCCCGGCACCAAGATCCGGCGCACGCAGATGCGGCTCTCGCCGGCGGGGCTGGCGTCGGCGCCCGATAGCGCCGAAAAGCCGAACGTCGCCACCGGCAAGGGTCCCGTCACCGGCAGTCCTTCCCTGGTCAGGATCGCGCGCGCCCGCTCGCAGTAGCGCACCGAAAGCGCGGAGAACCGGTTCTCATTGTGGCCGGCGCGGTATTTCATCACGGTGGTGCAAAGATCGCCCGCGGCCAGCTTGTTGGCCAGCGCCAGATATTCGACGCCAAGCGCGATGTTGGTGGCGGGCAGGCTGAGTTCGTCGAGCGAGCCGCGGAAGCCCAGCATGCGCGCCGTCGCCGGCATCACCTGCATCAATCCGACCTCGCCGTCAGCGCCGCGCGCCTGCGGGTCGAAGCCGCTTTCGATCTCCATCACCGCATGCGCCAGCACCGGCTCCAGCCCGTAGATCGATGCCTGGCAGCTGGCATAGGCCTTGAACGCGTCGCGCGTCCATGCCCCGCTGGCGGCGCAGCCGGTCTGTCGCGGCCGGTCGGCCATCCGCTCGACGGAGGATCGTTCCGAGGCGCCGGCATTCGTGCCCAGCAGGACAAAGCCGGCCATGCAGATTCCGGAAAAGCGTTCGACGCTTTTCCGGCAAGAATCCGCGACAAGCAAAAAACCTTGGGCGACCGCTGCGGCGATCGCCCTCGACAGTTTTCTCTTTTCCGTCATCGCCAGCCGGCCGGCGTGCTGGCGGTCAGTGCATGTATTCGACCATGCGATCGTGGAAGCACTCGCATTTGTTGAGCGTGTCTTCGTCCTTGTAGTTCGTCTTCAGGTAGCCATAGGCCATGCCGCAGTAGGCCTTGGCTTCCGAAGCCCAGACGAAGGCGGGGCGCGACGAGTTGATCCACTCCGGGCTTTTGGCGACGGCGACCGACTCGTCCATCAGTTTCACCACCTGGGCCTTGAGGTCGACGATGTTGTCGGTCAGCACCAGGTTGGAAGTCCCGACGGTGCGGCAGTAATCGGCCGCCGGGCCTTCGATGATGTCGGCGGCACGCCCTGCCGATCCGACCAGCAACAGTGCCGCGGCTGAGACCAGCAGTCTTGCGGAACGCTTCATGATAAAGTCCCCTCCAGAATCCTAATATTCGAGTTGCTAATACATAGCATGGCTAAGTCCCGTTGCGCCATGCCGCTAGACCACATTTGCCGTCGTCGTATGCGTGGTTGTCCCATCGTCGTAGAGCAGCGTGATGGTGTTGGCCGCCGGCAGGTTCTGCAGCGTCGCCACGTCGACGAAATTGGCGCCGTTGGCGGTGCCGTCGGTATCGACGCTGAGCGTGCCGGTGGCCGCATTGTAGTTGACGAAGTCTGCGACATTGGCGCCGCCGGGCGCTGTGTCGAACAGGGACGTCAGGTCGATCTTGTCGCCTTGCCCGCCGACACCGCTGTAGTCGACGATCAGGTCCTTGATATCCAGGCCGTCGAGCTTGAACGTATCGGCACCTGTGCTGCCGGTAAGCGTATCCTGACCGGTCCCGCCGATCAG
>NZ_RZOJ01000590.1:0-2725 GCF_003998845.1 Mesorhizobium sp. M4A.F.Ca.ET.022.05.2.1
ATCCTAACCGCTTCGCCGGCGACATCCAGTTCTTCGTCTTGTCGCTGCGCTTCCTGCCGCCGGTGGCGGTGGCGATTCCGCTGATGGTGATCTGGCTGCAGGTCGGGTTCTACGACACGCTGCCGGCGCTGATCGTCACCTATTCGCAGCTCACCATCTCGGTGATCATGTGGCTCGCCATTCCGGCCTTCCAAAGCGTGCCGAAGGAGATCGAAGAAGCGGCCTTCGTCGACGGCTACGGCGCCTATTCGGTGTTCTGGCGCATCGCGCTGCCGGTCGCCGCGCGCTCGCTCGCCGGCGCCATCGCGTTCAGCTTCGTGCTGGTCTGGAACGAGTTCCTGATCGCGCTGATGCTGTCCAGCTCCAACGCCAAGACGCTGCCGATCGTCGCTTCGGAACTGTCGCAGCAAGGCATGAACGTGCCGTGGGGCATCCTCAACGCCTCGGTCGTGTTGCTGTCGCTGCCGCCGCTGCTGTTCCTCGGCGTGCTCAGCGGCTTCCTGAATTCCGTTTTCCGGCAAAAGAAGACTTGATGCGAGGATTACCCGATGCAGGCACTGGTACTTGAGAAAAAGGGCGAACTGTCGCTGCGCGAGATCGCGCTGCCGCTCGACGTCGGACCGGACGACGTCAGGATCGCCATTCACACCGTCGGCGTCTGCGGCAGCGACGTGCATTACTACACGCACGGCGCCATCGGCAGCTACATCGTGCGCCAGCCCATGGTGCTCGGCCATGAGGCGTCAGGCACGATCGTCGAGGTCGGCGCCAACGTCGCGAGCCTGAAGGTCGGCGACCGCGTCTGCATGGAGCCCGGCGTGCCGAACCTGTCGTCGCGCGCGACGAAGCTCGGCATCTACAATGTCGATCCGGACGTGCGTTTCTGGGCGACGCCGCCGGTGCATGGCGTGCTTGCGCCTTTCGCAGTGCATCCGGCGGCCTTCACCTACAGGCTGCCGGACAATGTCTCCTTCGCCGAAGGCGCCATGGTCGAGCCCTTCGCCATCGGCATGCAGGCAGCGGCGCGGGCGCGCATCGTGCCCGGCGATGTCGCCGTTGTCGTCGGCTGCGGTCCGATCGGCATCATGATCGCGCTTGCCGCATTGGCCGGCGGTTGCTCGAAGGTGCTGATCTCCGATTTCTCGGCGCCCAAGCTGAAGATCGCCGCGCAGTATCAAGGCATCATGCCGGTCAATATCGGCGAGCAGTCGCTGGTCGACGCCGTCGCGGCCGCGACCGGCGGTTGGGGCGCCGACATCGTATTCGAAGCCAGCGGCAACCCGAAGGCCTTCGCCAATTTGTTCGACATCGTGCGGCCAGGCGGCGCGGTGGTGCTGGTCGGACTGCCGGTGGAACCGGTCAGCCTCGACGTGCCGGCGGCGATCTCGAAGGAGGCGCGCATCGAGACGGTGTTCCGCTACGCCAACATCTTCGACCGCGCCCTGCAGTTGATCGCTTCCGGCAAGGTCGACCTCAAGCCGCTGATCACCGGCACCTATGATTTCTTAGACAGCATCAAGGCGTTCGAGCGGGCGGCGGCAGGCAAACCGCAGGACGTCAAGCTGCAGATCCTGCTTACCGGCGAGAAGGGCTGATCATGTCCGCAATCGTCTGCTCCCATGTCGACAAGGCCTATGGCGCAACCACCGTCATCCGCGACCTCAACCTCAGCATTGAGGAGCATGAATTCGTCGTGTTCCTGGGGCCGTCCGGCTGCGGCAAGTCCACGCTGCTCAGGATGCTCGCCGGGCTGGAGGACATCACTGGCGGCGAGGTGTCGATCGGCGGCAAGGTGGTCAACGACCTCGAGCCCGGCGACCGCGGCATCGCCATGGTGTTCCAGAACTACGCGCTCTATCCGCACATGACGATCTTCGACAACATCGCCTTCGGGCTCAGGCGACAGAAAGTGGCGGCGGCCGAGATCAGGAAACGGGTCGAGGCGGTTGCCAGCACGCTTGGGCTGGAACCCTATCTCGGCCGCAAGCCGACCGAGCTCTCCGGCGGCCAGCAGCAGCGCGTGGCAATCGCACGCGCGATGATCAAGACGCCCAAGGTGTTCCTGTTCGACGAGCCCCTGTCCAACCTCGATGCCAAGCTGCGCAATCACATGCGCATCGAGATCGCAAGGCTGCACCAGTCGTTGAAGACGACGACGGTCTACGTCACCCACGACCAGCTCGAGGCGATGACGCTGGCCGACCGCATCGTGCTGCTCAAGGACGGCGTCATCGAGCAGGTCGGCTCGCCAGCCGAGATCTATCGCCGGCCGGACAATCTGTTCGTGGCCGGCTTCATCGGCACGCCGAACATGAATTTCGTCGAGGTGGCGATCGGCCGGGCCGGAAATGGCTGGACGCTGACCGGCGCCGGAACGGTACTTTCAATAGACGGCTCGGGTTTCCATCTCCAGCACGGTGATCGCGCCATGCTCGGCATCCGGCCTCCCGACCTGAAGACGGCCGGCGCCGATGGCCGGAGCCTCTTGCAGGGCACCGCCGATCTCATCGAATTCCATGGTAACGACGCGCTGGTGACGTTCGGCTCTGGCGGCAGGGAGATCAGCGCGCTGGTGCCGGCCCGCGAATGCCCGGCCTTGCGCACGCCGGTCCGCTACACATTCGACGAGGAAAGCATCCACCTCTTCGACGCGACTTCGGGCGCATCGCTACGCAAGCCGGAACGAAACGGCAGCCTGCTCAGCTGATCGCGTCGAGCGCCTGCC
>NZ_RZOJ01000591.1:0-2700 GCF_003998845.1 Mesorhizobium sp. M4A.F.Ca.ET.022.05.2.1
GGCCTGATCAACAGCTGGCTGATCGATCTCGGCGTCATCAGCCAGCCGCTGCCGCTCGCCAACAATTTCGCCGGCGTCATTATCGGCATGACCCACATCATGCTGCCGTTCCTAGTGCTGCCGCTCTACGCCTCGATGAAGACGATCGACACCGATTGCCTGCGCGCAGGCATGAATCTCGGCGCCAGCCCGGCCGCCACCTTCCGGCAGATATTCTTCCCGCTGTCGCTGCCCGGCCTCGCCTCCGGCGTGGTCATCGTCTTCGTGCTCTGCCTCGGCTTTTTCGTCACGCCGGCATTGATGGGCGGCGGCAAGGTCATCATGTGGGCGATGCGCATGGAGCAGACCACCAGCCTCTATTCCAACTGGGGCGCGGGCGCCGCGCTCGGCGTCGTGCTGCTTGCCGTCACGCTCGCCCTGCTCGGCCTGTTCCAATGGCTGCTCGGCGCACGCGCCACCGGCGTCTGGAGCTCGCGATGAGCATGGAAAATGCCCTGCCCATCTCGCACCGGCAACGGCTCTGGCTCTATGGTCTTGGCGCCCTCGTCCTGCTGTTCCTGATCGCGCCGTCGGTCATCATCGTCATTATGTCCTTTTCCGGCTCGACGCTGCTGCAGTTCCCGCCCCAGGAATGGTCGCTGCGCTGGTACGAGAGCTATTTCGGATCGGTGGAATGGCGCGATGCCACCATCGTGTCGGTCAAGGTCGCGGTGATGACGATGCTCGTGGCTACGCCACTCGGCACAGCCGCAGCCTACGCCATCAACATCGGCACGCTGCGAATGACCGGCGCCATCAATGCACTGCTCACCGCTTCGCTGATCATCCCGGTCATCCTGATCGGCATCGGCACCTTCTTCCTCTATGCCCGCATCGGCCTCAACAACACGCTGACCGGCCTTGTCGTCGCGCACACCGTGCAGGCCTTGCCGCTGGTGGTGCTGACCGTGCTTTCCGGCCTGCGGTCTTACGACATGAACCAGGAGAAGGTGGCGCGCAGCCTAGGTGCCAACCGCTTTTCCGCCTTCCGCCAGGTGACGATGCCGCAAATCCGTTTCTCGATCGTCTCGGGCGCGCTGTTTGCCTTCATCACCTCCTTCGACGAGGTGGTGGTTTCGCTGTTCATCTCCGGCGGCGAAACCACGACGCTGACGCGCCGCATGTTCAATGCTCTGCGCGACCAGATCGATCCGACCATTGCCGCCATTTCGACTTGCCTGATCGTGCTATCGATCGTCTTGTTGTCCGCCGCTCAGCTTTTCGGCCGCGGACGTTGAATGCAGGGATACCGTAAACAGCATGCGTGATTTCCAATTCCCCGGCCGCTCGCCCGCCCGCTCCACCGAAGCGATGGCCGCGACCTCGCATCCGCTGGCCACGCTTGCCGCCATCGAGATGCTGCGCTCCGGCGGCAATGCGATGGACGCCGCCGTCTGCGCCGCCGCCGTGCAGGCGGTGGTCGAGCCGCAGTCGACCGGCATCGGCGGCGACTGCTTTGTCCTCTTCTGCCCGAAAGGGCAAGGCAAGGTGCTGGCCTTCAACGGTTCGGGGCGTGCGCCTGCCGCCGCAACCGTCGACTGGTATCTGGAGAACGGCTTCAGCGAGCTTCCGAAGCAGGGTCCCCACGCGGTCACTGTACCGGGCGCGGTCGATGCCTGGTGCCGGCTGCTGGAAGACCATGGCCGCAAGGGCATTGCCGACGCATTGGCGCCCGCCATCCACTACGCGGAAAATGGCTACGTCGTGCACGACCGCGTCGCCTTCGACTGGGAGGATCCCGAAACCGACCTGTCGGCCGACGAGGTGGCGGCGCGCATCTTCCTGCCCGGCGGCCAGCCGCCCAAGGCCGGCGACGTCCATCGCCAGCCGGAGCTTGCCGAAACGCTGCGCATCATCGCGAAGAAAGGCCGCGCTGGCTTCTACGAAGGCGCGGTGGCCGACGACATCGTCGGCCGGCTCCGCCAGCTCGGCGGACTGCACACGCTCGACGATTTTGCTTCGACCAAGGGCGACTACAAGAACCCGGTCGGCATCGACTACCGCGGTTACGGCATCCACCAGATGCCGCCGAACAATCAGGGCCTGACCGCGCTTCTGATGCTGAACGTGCTGTCCGGCTTCAAACTCGGTGAACTCGACCCCAATGGCGCCGAACGCCTGCATCTGGAGATCGAGGCCGGGCGGCTGGCCTACCGCGACCGCGACACGTTTCTCGGCGACCAGGATCATGTCGCCGTCCCGGTGAAGGAGCTTTTGTCCGGCGCTTACGCCGACCGGCTGCGCGCCGCGATCGACCGCGAGCGTGCCATGACCGAATTGCCGCGCCTCGACCTGCCGGGCAGCGACACCGTCTACATTTCCGTCGTCGACCGCGACTTGAATGCGGTGAGCTTCATCAACTCCACCTACTATTCCTTCGGCAGCGGTGTCGTCAGCCCGAAGAGCGGCGTCGTGCTGCAGAACAGGGGCACCAGCTTCCGCCTCGATCCGAAGCACCCGAATGCCATAGCGCCCGGCAAGCGGCCGATGCACACCATCATGCCGGGCATGATGACCAAGGACGGCCGCGCGATGATGCCGTTCGGCGTCATGG
This sequence comes from Mesorhizobium sp. M4A.F.Ca.ET.022.05.2.1, assembly GCF_003998845.1. NCBI lineage: Bacteria > Pseudomonadati > Pseudomonadota > Alphaproteobacteria > Hyphomicrobiales > Phyllobacteriaceae > Mesorhizobium > Mesorhizobium sp. M4A.F.Ca.ET.022.05.2.1. The sequence goes on from NZ_RZOJ01000591.1 coordinate 2,594, forward strand.
GCGGCGGCTACCAGCCTTTCGGCCACGTTCACCTGCTGACCAACATGATCGACTTCGGCATGGACCCGCAGCAGGCGCTGGATGCGCCGCGCGTCTTCACCAACAGC
>NZ_RZOJ01000592.1:0-2697 GCF_003998845.1 Mesorhizobium sp. M4A.F.Ca.ET.022.05.2.1
GGGCTGGCCAGTGGCGACCGCCCATTGCCGGGCGAGCTTGATGCAGGATTCCGTTGCTTCTGAGCCGCCGGAGACGAAGAAAATGCGGTCCATTCCCTCGGGAAGTCTTCGCGCCAACTCTCGTGCGAGCTCCTCGGCCGGCTCGTTCTCGAAATGCAGCCGGTAGGCGAAGGTGGTCTTGTCCATCTGCCGCTTCATGGCGTCGAGCACATTGCGGTTGGAATGGCCGATATTGGCGACCATCGGCCCGCTTGATCCGTCGATGAAGCGGCGGCCGTCCTTGGTCCAGAAATAGATGCCTTCGGCGCGATCGACGAGCGGCCGGCGCAGGCTGGACAGATAGAACAGATGCGACCGCGGCCGCGCTTCGGCGTCAGGGGCAGGCTGGACTTGCGGTTTCGGCATGTCAGGACTTTCCGAGATAGCGATCGAGAACATTTTTCGTCACGCGCTCGACCATCGCGTCCTGCCTTAGCAGGCCGGCGACCCATTCGCAGCTTCCGGCATGGAACACCTCGCCCTTGCCGCGCGGGAAATTGACGATCATGCCATTGCCGCGCTTGACCTTGTCGAGATTGGCGTCGCTCGCCTCGCCGAACAGAGTCTCGGCGGTGAAGCGGCCGTCCTCGTCGGTCAGGAACTGATCCTCGATCGGGATGTCGGCGCTTTCCTCGACCTGGCTCGCCATGCCGACTGCCAGCACCTGCAGGCCGTCCGGCGCGCCGCTCTCCGCGGTTGGGTAGGGCAGGCCGCCGCGGATCTCGAAATCGAGCCCATCGACCTCATAGCCGTAGACGTGGCTGTCGGCGCCAAGCAGGTCGCCATAGTAGATGCCGGTCCCGCCGAAGGCCCAGTGCTCGGGGCGATAGACCGGGAAGCCGCGCACGCCGCGCGGCGCGCAGCCGCCCCAGCCGGCATAAACGCCCCTGGTGGCATTGAGGCCGAAGGTTGCAGAACCCGGCCGGCCGATCTCGGGCGCTTCCCAGGAGTTGGTTGCGCGCCTGACGTCGCCGCCGCGATAGGCCGGGTCCTCGGCACGCGCCCGGTATTTGTAGCAGACCTGCCGCCGCCCCTCGTCTTCCAGCCTGGTCTGCCACATGAAATTGCCGGCAAAGCGCGCCGCGTGGCCGCCACGCTCCACATAGGCGTCGACCGCGTCGCGCATCTCCCAGGTCCAGTATTCGTCATGGCCGACGAAGACGACGCAGTCATAGCCGTCGAGGATATCGGGCGCAAAGTGCAATTCGTGCTGGCTGGCGAGATCGATCGCGTAGCCGGCGCGCTCGGCGAAGCGGAAGAAATGGCTGTCATAGCTCGCCCAGCCGGACGAGGCGTATTTCTTCGAATGGCCGGTGGCGAGGGCCCATTCCATGTGCGGATATCGCGGAACGGTCTTCGGCGGCACCGCGACCTCCAGCGGCACGCGCGGCGCCTCCTTCGGCAGCACGACGAAGCCGCGGCACCAGGGACGCTGCGTCGACACCATCGTGGCGTATTGGTCCCGGTTCGGGCCGGTGATGCCCTGATAGTGGTTGGAGCCGCCCCAGGTGTTGTAAGCGAGCCAGGTTCCCGTCGCCGCGACCTGCAGCAAGCGGCCGGGTTTCTTGCCGGGCAGGGGCGTGACGATGAAGAGGTGATGGCTCTGGATCGGCGTGCCGTCGCGGCCCTCGGCCGTGAGCGTGACGCGGTAGGCGCCGGACGGCCAGGCATCGCCGATGCGGAACTCGAAGGAAGTGTCCCAGCCGCAGCCTTCGACCGAACATTGGTCGGGCGTCTCCTGCCAGCGCGCCGCGATGCCGGTTTTTTCGAACACCCTTGTTTCGGCGCCGCCGTCGCGAACAATCGTGATGCCGAATTGCGGCGCCGTCGCGCTGACATGCAACGCCACCGTTTCGCCGGGGCGGTACGAAAAACGGTCGCTGTAGCACCAGATCTCGCCGCGCGCACCGTCCATGCCGGGCCATTCGTAATAATGGCCGCGCACCGCCTCGCGACGCTGCTCGGGCGTCAGCCCGAAATCGGGGAATTCGGTCGGCAGTCGCGTCAATGAACACCTGAAACCAACAGGCCGTCATTGAGACCATTGGCCGGCCAAGCGTCAAATGGAAACGATCGGGCCAGCAAGTGGCCCTTGGCCATATCCGGCAAACAGACTATCTCATGTCGGGGTGACATTTCAGCGCCGGGAGCCAGGATGCTGCGCGTGCAAAAGGTCAAGGTCGACGACATCTACGTGCCCGCCGCGCGGCGTAAGACGCTGCATCCGGAAACGGTCCGCCATCTGGCCGAGGACATTCTCGAAAACGGTATGAAAATGCCGATCCAGGTCCGCCACGACGGCAAGCGCCACATTCTGGTTGAAGGCCTGCACCGGCTGGAAGCCGCCAAATGGCTGGGCGAGACCGAGATCGACGCCTATCTGGTGCAGGCCAAGCGCCACTAACCAATTTCACATCAGCTGCAAATTTTCTCGCGGCCATGTCGGCTGGCGCTCTGCCGTCGCGTCCTTGGGGCACAACTGGAGGAGACCAAATGCCCAAGACCCTGTTTTTCGCCCTGCTCGCTTCGGCCGTGGCCCTGATTGCCGCGCCAAATGCACAATCCGAGGAGACAAAGCCTGCCATGACCGCTGCCACCAAAGCCGCTGCGAAGCCGGAGAAATCCGGCCTGCTGCCGATCGACGGCCTGAATTACTAC
>NZ_RZOJ01000593.1:0-2696 GCF_003998845.1 Mesorhizobium sp. M4A.F.Ca.ET.022.05.2.1
TTCCGAGCCCACTCTGGAAGCAGCCGCACAGCCTCCCGCAGTGTCGCCGGAACCTGCCGGCCGGCCAGACATACTGGTGGCTGGCTCCCCGCGCCCCGATGACCAGAGTGTTGTCGCCAGCACCGAATCCCCTGCCACCCATGAAACTCCCGTCGTTGTTCCAGACCAGCCGCCAATCCCCAGCGCCCGTCCGACTCCGTCGGCACCATCCCCGACAGCGAGAGAAACGGACAACAAGCGCGGCACCGCAGAGGGCCAGGACCGGCTGTCACAGGCGGCCAGCGAGGGCAAGAAGCAGAAAGAGGCAGGCAGCGAGGCTGCGGAGTACAATTACCGCGGCGACGTCATCAGGAAGCTCAGCCGCGTCAACCGCGCCGTTCCGCCGTCAGTGCAATTGACCGCGGTCAATAATGCCGTCGTGACTTTCGTGATCGGCAGCGGTGGTGGTATCGACGATCTACGCATCCTGCAAACCTCTGGATCGTCGAGTTTCGATCAGGTCGCGCTCGGCATCGTTCGCAATGCTGCCCCCTTCCCTCCAATTCCGTCGCGCATCGCAAGCAGGAGTTTGGTGTTCGAGGCCGAAATCGGTCCATTTTGAAAGTGGATGGAACGAACCGCATGAAAGGAAACCAATGTACATCGCCATGAACCGCTTCAAGGTCCAGAACGGCTCGGAAGACACCTTCGAGGATGTCTGGAAGAACCGTGATTCCAGCCTGTCTGAAATGAAAGGTTTCAGGGAGTTCCACCTGCTGCGCGGTCCGCTGAACGAGGCCGAAGGCTACACGCTGTTTGCCTCACACACGGTGTGGGCCAGCCACGAGGATTTCGTCGCCTGGACCAAATCGGAAAATTTCCGCGCCGCGCACCGCAACGCCGGCACCTCCAAGGTGCACTATCTCGGCCATCCGCAATTCGAAGGCTTTTCGGTCGTCGAGGGCGCCTGACGAGCTATTCGGGAGAGCCTAGCCTCAGGAACCGCCAGCCAGCCGGCGTAGCGTCCGCACAAAGCGTTTGCGCGCCTGCCGCAAGCGGCTCTTGCGATCAAGAAGCGGCGCAAGCCGCGGATCGCTCGCCAAATCGCCGAACCGCCTCACATGGCTGGACAGGAAGCCGGACACGAAATCCCTGCCGTGGATGGCGCCGAGCCTCTCCGCATTGGCAAGGACATAGTCGAGCACGTCCGCGCCCATGGCGGCGTCCAGGGAGGCATAGGCCGGCGACAGCTGCATACGGCCGCCGGCATAGGCGAGACCGCCGGAGGCATTGGCGCCATGCAGGCGATAGAGGCCGAGGCACTCCGACAGGATGAGGCTGCCGGCGGCCAGATGCGCGCATGTCGCCGTCAGGTAATCGGTTCCGATCGACACCTTGAAGGGGAATGCCAGGACGGGTTCCAGCGCGCCACGCCGGAAAACCATCGACGATGTCGGCGCCCATATCCAGCCATAGCTATCGGGTCCGAAATAGGTCACCGGAAAATCCGACCGATAGGCGAGTCCGCCATGCTGTATGTGGGGTGGGATCATTGTCCCGCGCGCGTGCGCTTCCCTGCGCGGCAGCGCAAAGCTACTGGCCAGCAAGGCGCGCTCGCGATCGACGAGGAAAAGATCGGAGCTGGACAGCGACGCCGGCTGCGTCGCGTAGAGATGCGCCGACAGATGCGCGAGCAGGAAGTCCGGCAGCCAGATGTCGTCGGAATCGAGAAACGCCACGAAATGCGCGTCGCTTGCTGCAAAGCCGTCGCGGAACGCGGCGAGTTGGCCGCCGTTTTGCGGCCGCGCCAGGAGGCGCAGGCGCGGATCGCCGATCTTTTCAAGCAGCGCACGGATATGATCGGCCGAGCCGTCGGCCGAGGCATCGTCGACGATCACGCAGTCCCAATTGCGATAGGTCTGTGCCAGAACCGAGCGGATCGCGTCCTCGACATAGGCGCGATAGTTGTGACTGGTGATGACCACGCTGACACGCGGGAGCGTGAACGGCGATTTATCTTCCATCTGTTCGGCCTCGCCGCGTAATCGATCGGCGCATGTTTATCCGGGTGCGCGGTCTCCTTGCAACACGCGCCCGGACTTGGGCTGTGCCTTAGGCGGCAGCCAGCAGGCTGGCATTGCCGCCCGCCGCCGTGGTGTCGACGCAGACGGCGCGCTCATGCGCATAGGCAGCCGGATTGAGCACCTCGCTGACCAGCGGCACGATCGGGCCGGCGCGCTCGGCGATAACCTTGCGCACGATGCGCGCCGCCTCCGGCGTGCCTGAGAATGCGACGACATCGACGCGCAGTGCGCGCGCCTCGACGGGGTCCGGCCGGCCGTCTATGGCGGCGATCGGCAGGCCCTTGCCGGTTAGCGCCGACAGCGCCGCCGGCGCGCCCGGCGCCACCGCGAGCACGGCGTTGCCGGCGGCAAGCGCCTGGATCGCCTGCGCCAGCAGCGTGTCCGTATCCGGACCGAGGCAGAGCACGCGGCCACGCGGTGCCAGCGACAGCGTGTTGGCCTCCCCCGTCGGACCCGGCAGGTCGACCTGACCGAAATCGATACTTGCCGCCGCGCCGATGGCGGCCGCGCCCTTGCCGCGCAGGTGCTTCCGCAGGATCGCCACCCGGTCGGGCCGCGTCGACCAGCCGCCGAGCGTCGGATCGGGCAGATTGTCGGCAAGTTCGGTTGCCGTCACCTTGCGGCCCTCGGCGA
>NZ_RZOJ01000594.1:0-2680 GCF_003998845.1 Mesorhizobium sp. M4A.F.Ca.ET.022.05.2.1
GCGAGGCGCTCGGCATTTCCAAGGAACGCGTGCGCCAGATCGAGGCGCGCGCCATGGAAAAGCTGAAAGTCGCGCTGGTCGAGCAGAACCCGGAATTCCTGGCGACAGCCGCCTGACTCCTGCCTGCCTAGGCTTACCTATCAGTGACGATCTTGACCTTGTCGCCGGTCGAAACAGCGGCGCCGGGCGACAGCGCGTTGAGCACCCTGAACAGGTCGAGCTTCCGGTCGACGCCGACCATCTGAGCGGCGAGCGAGCCCATGGTCTGCCCGGCCTGCACGGTGACGACGCGGATATGCAGTGGCTTCAGCGCCGCCTTCTCGGCCGCGCTCAGGATGCGGAACGAGCCGCTGACCGAGCGCGCCACCGGCTCAAGCGCAGTGCTGGCCGCCGGTGCCGCCGTCAGCAGCCGGTAGACCTGGCCGCCGGCGCGGATGACCGCGATGTCGAACTGCCAGCCGTCGGCGCCGGCGCGCGCCACCGCCGCCTCGTTGCCGTTGATGGTTTCCTGGTGAACGCTGGCGTCATCGAGGCCGGCCACCCAGCCGCTGCGGATGTAGTCGGTCAGCGCCCGCGACTTGTCGATCGAAACGCCGTCGAAACGGATCGCCATGTCGCCGGGGCCGGTCGCCGTCACCGCCGCGGCCGAATTGTCGATGACGAAGCCGTCGGGCACGGTGAACGACACGCCGAGGCCCGGATGCAGGAAGGTCTGGCCGCGCACATAGCCCTCTTCAGGCGTGTCGCCGTAGAGCAGCCCGTCAATACCGGCCAGGAAGGCGTCGCGGTCGCGCGTGCCGATGCCCGGCGGGCCGAAGTTGCGAGCAAGGCGCTGGGCAAGATCGATCCGCTGCGGCGTGTTGGGGTGAGTCGCCAGGAAGTCCAGGCTGGCGTCGGTGGCGCCGCTGATTGAGCGGAAATCGGTATAGGCCGACATCGACTGCAGGAAGCGGCCGGCGGCGTAAGGATCATAGCCGGCCTCGCCGATCGACTTGATGCCGATGGCGTCGGCCTGCAGTTCCTGGTTGCGCGAGAACTGCGCGAGCCTCAGCTTGCCGCGGATCAGCGCCGCCTTGGCTGTCGGGCTGTCGCCCAGCACATCCGACACCACCTTGGTCGCCAGCCCTTCCTCGGCCTCCAGCTGCTGCCGCTGCAGGCCGTGATTGGCGGTGACGTGGCCCATCTCGTGCGCGATGACGGCGGCGAGCTCGGACGAATCATTGGCCAGCGCCAGCAGGCCGCGCGTCACATAGAGATAGCCGCCGGGCAGCGCGAAGGCGTTGACGTTGGGCGAATTGAGGATGGTGATACGGTAGGTCTGGGTCGGATTGGCCGACACCACCGTCAGGTTGCCGACGACCTTGGCCACCATGCGCTCGAGCTTGGGATCGGAATATTCGCCGCCATAGGTGGCGAGGATGCGCGGATGCTGCGCCTTCGCCATTTCGGCGAGCTTCGAGTTGGCGACGACATTGTCGACGGTGATCGGCTTGTCGGACGGCTGGAAACCGGACTCCTGCACATCCGGCGGCGTGAACATCTGGCAGCTGGCCAGCGCCACGGCAAGGCCGGCCAGCGCGAGCAGTCGCGCCAGCGGCTTCGTCAGCAATCTATGCTTGCCGGTCGGCAGATCGGCTTCCTTTCCAAAACTTTGCGGGCAAATCACGGCCTGTGCCAGACCAGTATCGGCGGACCTAGCCATACTCCTCCAGTCAAGGCAAGCAAACGCTGCATCACCCGAACCCGGTTTGAGCGTAAATTATGTCCGCTTCCGGGCAACATGCCGAGATCCGGCAGCAATGCATGTCACCTGGAAATGTGCTGTGGTTTTGAGGCAACGACCTGCTCAAAAACAGAACCCAAGCGCATCCCTTGAGGTCGTTCAGGCGCGACGCCCCTTGGCTGGATCCATGCCGACATAGCGCCGAAAGCCGTCCGGTCCAGAGGCGTCGAAGAAGTTGGCCGCCGTCCCCGTCGCGGCGACCGTGTGGTTGTCAACGAAGACCATGTCCTGGCCGATGCGGCGCGCGTCCTCCGGCTGGTGCGTGACGAACAGCACCGTCATCTGCCGTTCGGCATGGACACTGGCCAGCAAATCGAGCATGTCGTCGCGCAGCGCCGGTCCGAGCGAGGCGAACGGCTCGTCGAGCAAGAGCACCGGCCGGTCGCGCACCAGCACGCGCGCCAGCGCGACGCGCTGCCGCTCGCCGCCGGAAAGCTCGCGTGGCAGCCGCCTCTCCTTGCCCGCAAGGCCGACACGCGCCAGCGCATCGGCAATTGCCGCATGGTCGGCATCGGTGAGGCTGAGCGACGGCGAGCGGCCGAGCCCGACATTCCGCTCCACCGAAAGATGGGCGAACAGATTGTTCTCCTGGAACACCATCGAGACCGGCCTCGCCGAAGGCGGCGCGGCGCTGACATCGCCACCGTCGATCAGAACGCGACCTGACCCTGGCATCTCGAAACCAGCCACCAGGTTGAGCAGCGTCGACTTTCCCGAACCGCTCGGCCCCATGATGGCGGTGATCTTCGAGGCGGCGAACCCGACGTCGAAACGGAACGGCGCTTCGCCATAGCTGAACGAAACGTCCTCGAGCCGGACGGCCGCGCCTTTCGCCCCGACTTCCTTCGCCGGCGTCATGATTTCTCTCCTTGCCCGAGGCGATCGGCGGCAAGCACC
>NZ_RZOJ01000595.1:0-2667 GCF_003998845.1 Mesorhizobium sp. M4A.F.Ca.ET.022.05.2.1
CTACTATAGCGAGGTCATCTCGACACGAACCTTCACTGAGCGGCTGGACACACTTGCCAATGTCCGCGACAGCGGCATCAAGGTCTGCTGCGGCGGCATCGTCGGCATGGGCGAGGAGCAGACCGACCGCATCGACATGCTGGTGACGCTCGCCAACCTGCCGGAGCCGCCCGACAGCGTGCCGATCAACATGCTGATCCCGATCGAGGGCACGCCGCTTGGCGAGGCCGAACCCATCGAACCGATCGAATTCGTGCGCACCATCGCGCTGGCCCGCATCATGATGCCGAAATCGCATGTGCGGCTCTCGGCCGGCCGCACGGCGATGAGCGACGAGATGCAGGCGCTGTGCTTCTTCGCCGGCGCCAACTCCATCTTCGTCGGCAACACCTTGCTGACCGCCGACAATCCCGGAGAAGACAAGGACAGCGCACTGTTTCGCCGGCTGGGCATCAAGCCGATGGAGCGCGAAGCCCAGTGATTGGGCGAGCCATGCTCGACCGCTATGAGGCCAGCCTGCGCGGGCTGGCACGCAAGGACCGGTTGCGGAGCCTCAGCGGCCGCTCAGGCGCCGATTTCGCCTCCAACGACTATCTCGGCCTCGCGCGCTCGAAGCGCATGGCGGGGCGGATCGCGGCCGCACTCGCCGCCGGCACGCCGGTCGGAGCGACCGGTTCGCGGCTGCTGCGCGGCAACGACCCCGAACACGAGGCGCTCGAAGCCAAGGCGGCCGATTTTTTCGGCGCCGAGCGCGCGCTGTTCTTCGGCGGCGGCTATGTCGCCAATTTCGCGGTGCTCACGACCTTGCCCCAGAAGGGCGATCTGGTCGTGCTGGACGAACTCATCCATGCCAGCGCGCATGAGGGCGCGAGAGCCGGCCGCGCCGAAGTGGCGCAAGCCGCGCACAACGATGCGAACGCCGTGGATGATGCAATCGCGACGTGGCGCGCGAGAGGTGGCGCCGGCCAAGCCTGGATCGTGGCCGAGAGCCTCTACAGCATGGACGGCGACACGGCTCCGCTCGGCGAATTGATCGACGTCGCAGACCGCCACGACGCATTCCTGTTCGTCGACGAAGCGCATGCCACCGGCGTCTACGGCCCGAATGGGCGGGGACTCGCGCACGAACTCGAAGGCCGCGACAATGTCGTGGTGCTGCACACCTGCGGCAAGGCGCTGGGCGCATCCGGCGCGCTGGTTACCGCGCCCGCTGTGCTGTGCGACTATCTGGTCAACCGCTGCCGGCCTTTCATCTACGCCACCGCGCCCTCGCCTTTGATGGCCGTGGCGGCGGCCACGGCCCTGGACATCGTCGCGCACGAGCCGGATCGCCGCGAGCGTCTTGCGAGGCTGGTCGCAATCGCTGGCAAGAGGGCCGAGGGTTTGGGCCTGCCCGCGAGCGGCTCGCAGATCCTGCCGGTTGTCGTCGGCGACAATGCCCGCGTCATGGGGCTGGCGCAGGCCTTACAGTCGCGCGGCTTCGATGTCCGCGGCGTCCGCCCGCCAACCGTGCCCGAGGGCACGGCAAGACTGCGCATCTCGCTGACGCTGAATGTCGGCGAGGCCGACGTCTCGGCGCTGTTTGATGCTTTGGCTGCAGATTGGGAGCGCGCCCGATGACGGTGCAGATTGTCATTACCGGCACCGACACCGGCATCGGCAAGACGGTGTTCGCATCGGGCCTTACGGCGCTTCTCGATGGCATCTACTGGAAACCGGTGCAGGCGGGCAACCGCGAAGAGACCGACAGCGAGGTTGTCTCTCTTCTGGCAGGACTGTCTGCCGACCGGGTGTTGCCGGAAGCCTGGCGCCTTAGAGAGCCGCTGTCCCCACACCGCGCCGCGGAGTTGGACGGGGTGGAGATTGATGCAGGTCAACTCGCACTGCCCAGGACTGACCGTCCGCTCGTCGTGGAGGGCGCCGGCGGGCTGATGGTGCCGTTGAACAGGCGCACACTCTACATCGACGTCTTCGCACAGTGGAACGCGCCGGTGGTGCTCTGCGCCCGCACCGCGCTCGGCACCATCAACCACACGCTGCTCTCGATCGAGGCTCTTCGCGCCCGCTCAATCCCGCTGCTCGGCGTGGTGTTCATCGGCGACAGGATGGTCGATACGCAAAAAACGATCGTCCAGATGGGCAAGGTGCGCGTGCTGGGTCGCCTCCCATTTCTTCAGTCGCTGACACCTGGAACACTTTTCGCGGCCATGAAGGCTTCGTTTAACGCCGCCGATTTCGCGGAGATCCGGCCATGAGTCGCCGCTCCGCCGTCTGGCACCCCTTCACCCAGCATGCCACCGAGCCGGTGCCGCCGACGATCGTGCGCACTGAGGGCGCCTATGTCGAGACGCGCGACGGCAGGCGCATCCTCGACGCGATCTCCTCCTGGTGGGTCATCACCCACGGCCACCGCCACCCGAAGATCGTAGAGGCGATCAGGGAGGCGACCGAGACGCTCGACCAGGTGATCTTCGCCGGCCTCAGCCACGAGCCGGCAGAACGATTGGCCTCGGCGCTGGTCGACATGACGCCGGCGGGCCTCGACAGGGTCTTCTATTCCGACAGCGGCTCGACCAGTGTCGAGGTGGCGCTGAAAATGGCGCTCGGCTTTCATCGCAACTCCGGCGCGCCGCGCTCGCGCATCGTCGTCATGGAACACAGCTATCA
>NZ_RZOJ01000596.1:0-2659 GCF_003998845.1 Mesorhizobium sp. M4A.F.Ca.ET.022.05.2.1
CCATCCGGTTGATCCGCGCGCGCCGCGAAATCGCGGGTCAGTTCGATGAGCCGCGGCGCGCGCGGATCAACCGGATGGAAGCGATGGCCGAGACCCGGCACATAGCCCCTGTCTTCGGCGAAGAAACGATCGAGCCGCGCCGCCACCGCATCGGCCAGCGTCGTGCCCTGGTCCATCGCCGCGGCGATGTCGCCGTAGAAGGAAAGCGCCTGCTCGCCGGCGCCGCCATGCACGTCGCCCAGCACGTTAATGGCCGAAGCCATCGCATTGTTGATACCGACGCCGCAGGTCGCCGCCATGCGGGCGATGGCGATCGACGGCGCCTGCGGCCCGTGGTCGACGGCGGCACCCAGCGCGATGCCAAGCAGCGCCGCCTGGTCCTCGCTGGGCAATTCGCCGCGCAGCATCAGCCAGATCATGGCCGGAAAGCTGACGCGGCCGATAAGGTCCTGGATCTCGTAGCCGCGCAGCCGGATCACGCCTGGGCTCATCTCGATGATGCCGGTCCGCCACCAGTCCTCGCCGCGCGCGCGGCCGGCCTTTTTCTCCTGGCTCATGCCTGCGCTCTTGTCTTGCCGCGCGCCGGCAGCGTCGCAAAGACATCATCCATATGTTCGCCCAGCGCCGGCGGCGGCCCGGCCGGCAATGGCGCTGCGCCGTCGACCATGAAGCCGCCGCGCACCACGGTCAGTGCCTGATCCATGCCGGGCATGCCTTCGAAGCGGGTCGTCATGCCGCGCTCTGTCACTTGGCGCTCGCCGAGCACTTGCGGGATGGTCAGCACCCGTCCGGCCGGCACGCCGGCGCGGTTGAGCTTTTCCTCCCAGGCGGCCGCCGAGGCATCCGCCAACGCATCCTCGATCAGCACCTTCAGCGCCGCGCGGTTCTGCTTGCGCGTCTCGCGTTCGGCAAAGCGCGGATCGGACGCCAGCTCCGGCCGGCCGATCAATTGGCAGAGCGTGACGAACTGCTCCTGCTTGTTGGCGGCGATGTTGAGCAGCCCCTCGCCGGTGCGGAACGCGCCGGACGGTGCTGCCGTCATGTTCTCATTGCCCATCGGCCGCGGCTCGACGCCGGCAGTCAGATAGTTGGACACCGGCCAGCCAAGTGCAGAGAGTGTGCATTCGAGCATCGACACGTCGAGGAACGCCCCCTCGCCGGTCGTCTTCTGCTTGACCAGCGCGGCGGCGATGGCGAAGGCGCCGACCAGCCCGCCCAGCGTGTCGGCGACCGGATAGCCGACACGCAGCGGCGCCGTCTCCGGGGTGCCGGTGATGCTCATGATGCCCGACAGCCCCTGGATGATTTGGTCGTAGGCCGGATTGTCGCGCATCGGCCCGCTCTGGCCGAACCCCGATATGGCGCAGTAGACGAGGCCGGGACGGACCGCCTTCAGGCTGGCATGGCCGAGACCGAGCCGATCCATCACGCCCGGCCGGAAGTTCTCCACCAGCGCATCGGACGAGGCGACCAGGTCGAGGAAGCGGTCGCGATCGGCCTCCTTCTTGAGATCGAGCACGACCGATCGTTTGCCGGCGTTCTGCGCCAGGAACGAGGCGCCCATGCCAGCCTGGTTGAGTTTTGCCGAAGCACCGAGCTGGCGCGCCAGATCCCCGCCATTCGGCGCCTCGACCTTGATCACGTCGGCGCCGAGCAGCGCCAGCTGGTAGGCGCAGTAAGGGCCGGCCAGAACATTGGTCAGGTCGAGGACGCGGATGCCCGAAAGCAGATCTGTCATGATGCTCCAGTTCGATCAGGCATCGCCAGGCACATGCTCCGGTCCGCGCCGGCGCCGGTGCTCGATCCAGGCCCAGATATGCGGCCCGACGAGACCGATGAAGGCCAGCGTCAGCAGCGTCAGCGACAGCGGATGCCGGTAGAACACCGTCCAGTCGCCATTGGCGATGGTCATCGCGCGGCGGAACTGCGTTTCGGCGAGCGGCCCGAGGATCATGCCGATGATGACGGGCGCGGTCGGGAAATCGAAGCGCCGCATCAGGAAACCGGTCGCTCCCAGGAGATAAAGGATGACGAGATCGATCGGCGACTGCGAGATGCCGTAGGTGCCGACGGTGGCGAACACCAGGATGCCGGCATAGAGCTGCGGCGCCGGGATCTTCAACAGCCGCACCCACAGGCCGATCAGCGGCAGGTTGAGGATGACGAGGATGACGTTGGCGATGAACAGGCTGGCGATCAGGCCCCAGACGAGGTTGGCCTGCGTCGTCAGAAGCAGCGGTCCGGGATTGATGCCGTAGCTCTGGAAGGCCGACAGCATGATCGCGGCGGTGGCCGAGGTCGGCAGGCCAAGCGTGAGCATCGGCACCAGCACGCCGGCGGCGGACGCATTGTTGGCGGCTTCCGGGCCGGCGACGCCCTCGATGGCGCCGACCGTGCCGAACTCCTCCTTGTGCTTCGACAGCTTCTTCTCGATCGCATAGGACAGGAAGGTCGGGATCTCGGCGCCGCCGGCCGGCATCGCACCGATCGGGAAGCCGATCAGGGCACCGCGCAGCCACGCCTTCCACGAGCGCGCCCATTCGGCGGCGGTCATGTAGAGCGAGCCCTTGAGCGGCACGATCTCGTCCTTGCCGGCATAGCGGCGCGAGGCCATGTAGAGCGTCTCGCCGACGGCGAACAGGCCGACGGCAACGATGAT
>NZ_RZOJ01000597.1:0-2624 GCF_003998845.1 Mesorhizobium sp. M4A.F.Ca.ET.022.05.2.1
CCTCTCCTTCGGAAGCGTCGTGGTCAAGCATGCGCTGCGCAACGCGTTGATCGCGCCGTTCACCGTCATCATGCTGCAATTCCCCTGGCTGCTCACCGGCGTCGTCATCGTCGAGGTGATGTTCCGCTACCAGGGCTTCGGCTACACGCTGGTCGAGGCGGCCGGCAACAACGACATCGACCTTCTGCTCGGCTGCTCGCTGGTTTCGGTGTTCATCGTCCTGATCACGCAGCTTATCTCGGATGTCGGCTACGCGTTTCTCAATCCGCGTATCAGGGTTCAGTAGGGGGCGAAGCGGATGCAGATCGAATATATCAGCGCTTTCAGTGTCGTGCTCGGCGTCATCTCGCGTTTCTGGCCTGTCTGGATAGCGCTCGCCATCGTCATGGGGGCGAGCTTCGCCTACAAGAAGAAGCTCGGACTCTACGGCCAGCTGTTCGACAGCGGCGTCGGTATCGTCGGCGTCGGCATCTGCCTGTTCTGGCTGTTCACGGCGATCTTCGCCTCGACCATCTCGCCCTTCGATCCGCTCTCCCAGGTGCCGGTGATGAAGGACGCGCTGCCCGGCGCGATCGAACCGACGTCGAAGCTCATCTACTATTTCGGCGGCGACAAGCTCGCCCGTGACGTATTTTCGCGCATGGTCTATGGCAGCCAGATCGTGCTGATCATCGCGCCGGCGGCGACCGGTTTCGCGCTGATGGTCGGCATCACGCTCGGCCTGCCGGCCGGCTACTATGGCGGCAAGATCGACACCATCCTGTCCTTCCTCGCCAATCTGGTGCTGGCCTTCCCGGTCATCCTGCTGTTCTATCTGCTGGTGACGCCCGGCATCATGGACACGCCGATCCCCTATGCCATGGCCGGGCTGTTCTTCCTGTTCCCGATCATCTTCTTCAGCGTGCTGTTCTGGACGCGCTACAAGAATCGGCCCGACCGCCTCTACATCCTGCTCGGATTGACGCTGGTCATCGGCGGCTGGATCTATGCCGGCCTGGTGTTCGATGCCGACCCGCTTAAGATCGTCCACATTGATCCCAACCAGCTCAACATCTTCGTTGCGGTGGTGTTCGCCTCCAGCCCCGGCGTGTTCCGCATCGTGCGCGGGCTGACCATGGACATCAAAACGCGCGACTATGTGGCGGCGGCGCAGACGCGTGGTGAATCGCCGTGGTACATCATGCTGTGGGAGATCCTGCCCAATGCCCGCGGGCCGCTGATCGTCGATGCCTGCCTGCGCATCGGTTACACGACGATCCTACTCGGCACACTCGGCTATTTCGGACTGGGGCTGGCGCCCGAGAGCCCGGACTGGGGCACGGCGATCAAGGACGCCAGCCGCCTGCTGCGCTCCTTCATCCACCCGGCACTACCGCCGACGATTGCGCTGATGTCATTCGTGCTTGGGCTGAACCTTCTGGCCGATTCCCTGCGCGAACAGTCGATGAAGGATTGATGGCGGGGTTTCAGGCCCCATCTTCTAAGAACCAAGGATTGGAGCGACCCATGAACGAGGCAGTTCGAAATCCCGGCAAGCCAACCCCTGGGCCGATCATCGAGATCGAGAACCTGTCGATCTCCTTCTTCACCCGCAAGGGCGAGATACCGGCCGTGATGGACTTCTCCTGCACGGTCATGCCCGGCGAGGCGATGGGCATCGTCGGCGAATCCGGCTGCGGCAAGTCGACCGTGTCGCTTGGCATCATGCGCGACCTCTCCAACATCGGAAAGATCGTCGGCGGCAAGATCAAGTTCCAGGGCAAGGACATGGGTGAGATGTCCGACGAGGAGCTGCGCGCCATCCGCGGCAACAAGATCGCCATGATCTACCAGGAGCCGATGGCGAGCCTGAACCCGGCGATGAAGGTCGGCCAGCAGCTGATGGAAGTGCCGCTGATCCACGACAAGGTGTCGAAGGACGAGGCTTACAAACGGGCGCTGGAAATGGTGCGCGCGGTGAAGCTGCCCGATCCCGAGCGCATGATGCGCTCTTATCCGCACCAGCTTTCTGGCGGCCAACAGCAGCGCATCGTCATCGCCATGGCGCTGTTGTCGAAACCAGCCCTGCTCCTGCTCGACGAGCCGACCACGGCGCTCGACGTGACGGTGGAGGCCGGCATCGTTGACCTCGTCAAGGGGCTCGGCGAGAAGTTCGGCACCTCGATGATCTTCGTGTCGCACAATCTGGGCCTCATCCTGGAAACCTGCGACAAGATCACGGTGATGTATTCCGGCGAGGCGGTCGAGACCGGCAAGATCAAGGACGTGTTCGACCGGATGCGCCACCCCTACACGCAGGGACTTTTCCGCTCGATCCCGCTGCCCGGCGCCGACAAGAATTCGCGGCCGCTGATCTCGATCCCCGGCCAGTTGCCGCTGCCGCACGAGCGGCCGAAGGGCTGCAACTTCGGCCCGCGCTGCCATCATTTCGTCGAGGGCGTCTGCAATGCCGCCGAAATCCCGATGATCGCGGTCGAGGGCCATGAGGGCCATTTCTCGCGTTGCGTGCGCTTCAACGAGATCGACTGGGAGGCGTTGCCGCCCGGCGCCAAGAAGGTCAACGAAAAGGTCGAGCCCGGCGCGCCGGTGCTCAAGATTCAGGACCTCAAGAAATACTACAAGGT
>NZ_RZOJ01000598.1:0-2606 GCF_003998845.1 Mesorhizobium sp. M4A.F.Ca.ET.022.05.2.1
ACCCAAATTCGACCAGTGATAGTCGATATCGCCGCGGATGTACCAGCCGCCGACTTCGACCGGCTGCTCGTAGGCGACCGGCGGCGGCGCCGCTTCGACCACTGGCGGCTCCGTGAGATCGGCTGCGAGCGCTGGTGCCGCCACCCCCGCGAACAGCGCGGCAAACAATGCCATTCTTGTATTGAACATGCTGTCACCCCTAAGAAGCCTCGGGACGACACCCGCCCGAAGATGATTGACTTCGGGTTTGGATAATGAATTGCAAAGGTTAAAAGCCGTTTAACCGTACCGATTAACCACGAATCTATACAATTTTAGATAGAGTCGCATTGCGAACAGGGCCGACTGCATCGCTCGCGCACGGACAAAAAAGCCCGCCTGACGGCGGGCTTGCAGAGCTGGATTGCTTCGCGCACTCAGGCGGCGCTGCGCGTTTCCGAAATGACGCCGACGAGATCATTGACGACAGCCTCGACCAACTGCGGGTCGTCGCCCTCGGCCATGACGCGGATCAGCGGCTCGGTGCCGGAGGGCCGGATGACCAGCCGCCCGGCCTTGCCGAGCCGGTTGCGCGCATCCTCGATCGCCGCCTTGACCGGCGCCTCCTCGAGCGGCTTGCCACCGGCGATGCGGACATTCTTCAAGAGCTGCGGCACCGGCTCGAACTTCTTTGACAGCTCGCTGACCGGCCGGTTCTGCCGCTTGATGCAGGCCAGCACCTGCAGCGCCGACACAAGCCCGTCGCCCGTGGTCGAGAAATCCGAGAGCACGATGTGGCCGGATTGCTCGCCGCCGACATTCAATCCATGCGCGCGCATGTGCTCGACGACATAGCGGTCTCCCACCTTGGTACGGTGCAGCTGCAGCTTCATGTCGCCGAGGAAGCGTTCGAGGCCGAGGTTGGACATCACCGTCGACACGACACCGCCGCCGGCCAGACGCCCGCTCTGGTGCCAGGACTCGGCGATCAGCGCCATTATCTGGTCGCCATCGACGATGGCGCCGTTCTCGTCGACGATCACCACCCGGTCGGCGTCGCCGTCGAGCGCGATGCCGATATCGGCGCGCACTTCATGCACCTTCTTCTGCAGGCCGGCCGGATGGGTCGAGCCGCATTCCTTGTTGATGTTGAAGCCGTTGGGCTCGACATTGATGGCCACGACCTCGGCGCCGAGTTCCCAAAGTGCCTCGGGCGCCACCTTGTAGGCGGCGCCGTTGGCGCAATCGACGACGATCCTGAGTCCCGACAGCGACATTGAGCGCGGCAGCGTACGCTTGGCGAATTCGATATAGCGGTCGTGCACCCCGTCGACGCGCTTGGCGCGGCCGAGCCCGTCGGAATCAGCAAGCGCCAGCTCGATATCCTTGTCCAGCATGCCCTCGATGCGCTCCTCGATCTCGTCGGAGAGCTTATAGCCGTCGGGGCCGAACAGCTTGATGCCGTTGTCATAATACGGATTGTGCGAGGCCGAGATCATCACGCCGATGTCGGCGCGCAGCGAGCGCACCAGCATGGCGACCGCCGGCGTCGGAATGGGGCCAAGCAGGAACACGTCCATGCCGGCCGCGCACAGGCCCGACACCATCGCGTTCTCGATCATGTAGCCGGAAAGCCGCGTGTCCTTGCCGAGCACGACGCGGTGGCGATGGCTGCCGCGCTGGAACGAAAGGCCTGCCGCCATACCGACCCGCATGGCGACCTCGGCCGTCATCGGAAACTTGTTGGCGCGTCCGCGAATGCCGTCGGTGCCAAAATACTGCCCTGCCATGCGTTTCTAGATCCCCGTCGGTTTTTCAGCCGCCCGTATTGCCACAATTGAGCCGCACCCGATCATCACATTTCGTGATTATATATTACCATTCCTTAGAAAATCATTGTGCTGTGCTGGTCAAGTGATTCGACAGCCTAACATGGGCGTCGAGTCTTGCGGCAATGGACCAGGCGTTGCAGGTCCGTTGGCTGTAGATTCGCCCCGCAAACCTTGCTCAGGCGGACCAGATCGCAAGGATTCCATCACCTTATCGGGAGGAACACAGTTTGTGAGGGCGTCCGCGCTGGTAGCATCTGGCGCGGGCGGGCGTTGAGGGCTATTGGTTTCGCAAAGGGACAACCTATGGGCGACAGCAACGGAGAAAACGCCATGCTCATCCATCGACTTGCAACCTTGACGGGATTAGCCGTCGCAACCTTGTTCCTGGCGGCGCCGGCCAACGCGCTTACCATGGCCGAGTGTAGCACCAAGTATAACGCGGCAAAGGACGCCGGAACACTTAACGGCCAGACGTGGAACCAGTTCCGCAAGGCTGAATGCGGCACGGATGCCGCCGCCACCACCGACACCAAGCCCGCCAAGAAGACGGCGAAGGCAAGCGATGCGGCCAAGACCGACACCAAGGCGGCCGCCGACGACGACAACGCGGCCAAGGGCCTGACCGCGAAGGAATGCAGCACCAAGTACCAGGCCGCAAAGGCTGCCGGCACCTTGAACGGCATGAAGTGGAACGACTTCCGCAAGAGCGAGTGCGGCGCCGGAGCCCCCGCCGCAGCTGCCGACGCCAAACCCGCCAAGACCACCAAGGCGGCGGCCGCGACCGAGGAGACCGCC
>NZ_RZOJ01000599.1:0-2590 GCF_003998845.1 Mesorhizobium sp. M4A.F.Ca.ET.022.05.2.1
GGCCGACATCCCGTTCTCGTTCTGGACGATCGTGCTCGGCCACGCCACCTTCTGCGTCGTCGTCGTCTACAACAATGCCGTCGCCCGCTTCCGCCGCACCTCCGGGTCGATGATCGAGGCCTCGATGGATCTTGGCGCCGACGGCTTCCAGACCTTCAGGCATGTCGTGCTGCCCAACATCGCCACCGCGCTGCTTGCAGGCGGCATGCTCGCCTTCGCGCTGTCCTTCGACGAGGTCATCGTCACCACCTTCACCGCCGGCCAGCAGCAGACCGTGCCGATCTGGATGCTCGAGGAGCTGATCCGCCCGCGCCAGCGCCCGGTCACCAATGTCGTGGCCATGGTCGTGGTTCTGGTGACGCTGCTGCCGATCCTCCTTGCCTATTACCTGACCCGCGACGGCGACCAGATCGCTGGTTCGGGCAAATGAAGAACAGCGAATAGGGAATAGCCAATAGCGAATAAGGGAAAAGTCGACCGCCAACCCTATTCGCTACTCGCTATTCGCTACTCGCTCCTGATCAAGGAGAAATCTTATGGACACCCAGATGCTGATCGGCTCGACCTTCGAGAAGGGCGCCGAGACCGAGGAGCCGATCCTCAATCCGAAGAACGGGGCGACCATTCTCAACCTGCCAGAAGCCAGCCCGGCGCAGATCGAGGCGGCTGTCAGTGCCGCCGAGCAGGCGTTCGTCAGTTGGTCGCGCACCACGCCGGCGCAGCGCTCCGGCTACCTCTTGAGGATTGCCGACCGCATTGAGGCCGAGGCGAAGGAATTTGCAGCACTGGAGGCGCTGAACTGCGGCAAGCCGATCAACGCCGTGCTCAATGACGAGATCCCGGCGATCGTCGACTGCTACCGCTTCTTTGCCGGTGCCGTCCGCTCCATGCCCGGCCAGGTCGCCGGCGAATACCTGCCCGGTCACACCTCGATGGTCAGGCGCGACCCGATCGGCGTCGTCGCCTCCATCGCGCCATGGAACTACCCGCTAATGATGATGGCCTGGAAGCTGGCGCCGGCGATCGGCGGCGGCAACACCGTCGTCTTCAAGCCGTCCGAGCAGACGCCGCTGACGGCGCTGAAGCTGGCCAGGATTCTCGCCGAGATCCTGCCGGAAGGCGTGGTCAACGTCGTGCTCGGCCGCGGCGAAAGTGTCGGCAACACACTGATCAACCATGCCAAGGTCAACATGATCTCGATCACCGGCGACGTCGCCACCGGCAAGAAGGTGCTGCAGGCGGCCGCCAAGTCGGTCAAGCGCACGCATCTGGAACTCGGCGGCAAGGCGCCTGTCATCGTCTTCGACGACGCCGATCTCGGCGCGGTCGTCAACGGCCTGCGCGCCTTCGGCTATTATAATGCCGGCCAGGACTGCACAGCCGCCTGCCGCATCTACGCCGGCAAGAAGGTCTACGAAAGACTGGTCGCCGATCTCTCCTCAGCCGTCTCGACCATCAGGTACAACCGCCCGGACGATACCGAAAACGAGATCGGCCCGCTGATTTCGCGCCGCCAGCGCGACCGCGTGTCGAGCTTCGTCGAGCGCGCCTCGGAGCTGAAGCACATCGAGATCACCACAGGCGGCAAGCCGGGCGAGGGCTCGGGTTTCTACTACCAGCCGACGGTCGTCGCCGGCGCGCTGCAGGAGGACGAGATCGTGCGCCGCGAGGTGTTCGGCCCGGTCGTCTCGATCACCCGCTTCTCGGAAGTCGACGAAGCGGTAAACTGGGCCAATGACAGCGACTACGGCCTTGCCTCGTCGGTGTGGACCAAGGATGTCTCGCGCGCCATGGCGACCGCCGCCCGCCTGCAATATGGCTGCACCTGGATCAACACCCACTTCATGCTGACCAACGAGATGCCGCATGGTGGGCTGAAGCAGTCCGGCTACGGCAAGGACATGTCGCTCTACGCGTTGGAGGACTACACCGCCGTCCGCCATGTGATGGTGGCGTATGGCTAGCGCCTAACCTCAGAAGCGTTCGGAAGTAAGGATGGAGGGGCTTTCCGCCATCCTTAAAGTATTCACCTCACCGGTTGCTGTCTGTTAATCCTGTTGCACTGTCGCCACATGGCGACAGACGGCAGATTTACTGAATATTCAACCTGTGCGAGCAGCTTTGCCAGCGGGAAACCGCACAGCGGGGGGTTCGCGCATGACCGTCTCGAAGATCAAGCTGACAATGATCGGCGGCTTCTGCCTGCTGGTTGCCTTCTTCTGTGCCAGGGACATCATCGCCAAGAGCGGCTGGCCGCAAGTGCCGGCCGAGATCACGGCGGTCACGGTCGAATGCCTGATGGAATCGACCCAGCACAGGATCGTCTACAAGACGGTCAGCAGCGCCTCGATCCCATGCGAATTGGTTGAAGCATTCAAGTCGGTCCATGCCGACAAGGAATGGACGGTGAAACAGAAATTCACCGGCACCTTGCGCGTCGGCGCCGGCGCGGACGCCGTCGAGGCGACCATGGACTTGAACAAGAGCGGGGGGCGTGAGCCGCAGGTAGGCGACAAGCTCGTGGTTGTTCAGAATCCGGCGAAGGCGACCCAGGTCGAACGGGCCGGCATGACCGGCACGCGTGTCATGC
>NZ_RZOJ01000059.1:0-22372 GCF_003998845.1 Mesorhizobium sp. M4A.F.Ca.ET.022.05.2.1
GCCTTCTCAAGTCCGCGCGCGACATCATGCGCAAAGATAAGGGGCTGAACGGCGACCTCGACCGTCTGCCGCTTCTCACTTGGATCATGTTCCTCAAATTCCTCGACGACCTTGAGCAGCAGCGCGAGGAGGAAAGCACGCTGTCGGGCAAGAAGTTCAAGGCCGCCATCGAAGCACCGTATCGTTGGCGCGATTGGGCCGCCGATTCCCAGGGAATAACGGGCGATGAACTGCTTTCCTTTATCAATTCCGACGAAGCCGTGCGCGCCGACGGCCAGAAAGGCTCCGGCCTGTTCGCTTACCTGCGTTCGCTCTCAAGCTCCAATGGCGATAACCGCCGCGACGTGATCGCCACCGTGTTCAAGGGCGTCGATAACCGCATGAAGAGCGGCTATCTGCTGCGCGACATCATCAACAAGGTTGGCGGGATTCACTTCACCTCGTCGGACGAGCTTCACACCCTCGGCGCGCTTTACGAATCCATGCTCCGCGAAACGCGCGACGCGGCGGGCGATTCCGGCGAATTCTACACGCCGCGCGCCGTCGTCCGCTTCATGGTGGAAGTCAGCGACCCACGCCTTGGTGAGACCGTCCTCGACCCGGCCAGCGGCACGGGCGGGTTTCTGGTGGAGGCGTACAATTACCTCGAAAAGCAGGTGAAGACCGTCGCTGACCGCAGGCGTCTGCAAAACGACACCATCACCGGCTGCGAACCCAAGTCCCTCCCTTATCTGCTATGCCAGATGAACTTGCTCCTGCACGGGCTGGACGCGCCGCAGATCGACCCCGGCAACGCCCTGCGCTTCAAGCTCTCCGAAATCGGCGAGAAGGAGCGCGTCGATGTGATCCTTACCAACCCGCCTTTCGGCGGGGAGGAGGAAAAGGGCATTCAGGGTAACTTCCCGGAAGACCGCCAGACGGCGGAAACCGCGTTGTTGTTCCTCCAGCTCATCATGCGCAAGCTCAAACGCCAGCCGACTTCCATCGGCCGCCCGGCCCGTGCTGCCGTCGTCGTTCCGAATGGAACGCTGTTCGGCGATGGCGTGTGCGTGCGGATCAAAGAGGAGCTTCTCAAGGAGTTCAACCTTCATACCGTTGTGCGGCTGCCCAACGGTGTGTTCGCGCCCTATACTAGCATCCCAACCAATATCCTATTCTTCGACCGTTCCGGCCCGACGAAGGAGGTCTGGTTCTACGAACAGCCCTTGCCCGAGGGCCGCAAGAACTACACCAAGACCCAGCCCATGCAGTTCGAGGAGTTCAAGGGTTGCATGGCGTGGTGGGCAAAGCGCGAGGAGAACGATCAGGCTTGGAAAGTCTCGGTCAAGGAACTGCTCGACGCCAACTGCAACCTCGACCGCAAGAACCCGCGCGTCAAGGTGGACCTCGAGCACCTGCCTCCCGATCAACTTGCCGACGATATTCTCAAGAAGGAACTGCGGATTGCTGAGTTGATGCGGCAGATCAAGGCGACGTTGGGGGCGCCAGCGTGACAGCAGCCTGGCCCAAAGCACCGATGCGTGAAATCGCCCCGCTGGTGAGGCGCCCCATTTTCCCGAAGGCTGAGGAACTGTATCAAGAAATAGGCATACGTTCCTTTGGAAAGGGCGTCTTCCACAAGGCCCCAACTACTGGATTGGACATTGGGGACAAGCGCGTATTCGCGGTGGAGCCGGGCGATTTACTCTTCAATATCGTCTTTGCGTGGGAGGGGGCCACTGCTGTTGCCACCGAAGCCGAACGCGGGATGATTGGTTCTCACCGGTTTCTGACGTGCGTTCCCGATAGCACAAAGGCTGATGCCAGATTCCTCAAGTACTGGTTTGCGCACGCAGATGGGCGCGAGCAACTTCTTCAAGCATCGCCGGGAGGCGCAGGACGCAACCGAACGCTTGGAACTGAGAAGCTAGCCGCCATTCGTGTTCCTTTGCCGCCCCTTGCCGAACAACGCCGTATTGTCATGCGCGTCGAGGCGTTGGCGGCGAAGGTAGAAGAAGCGCGCGGGTTGCGGGAGCGAAGCGTCGATGGCGCTAAGACGTTGGCCACGAGCGCCGCCGCGCGCGCACTTGAGGATTTGACTCGAACCGCTCCGCGACTTGACCTTCGTTCTCTCGTAACCGTCCGTGGCGGTGGAACTCCATCGAAAGATGCCCCTCATTTTTGGGGCGGGGAGATCCCTTGGATCACGCCAAAGGACATGAAGCGTCGGACATTGACCGATGCCATAGATCACATAACGAAGCTCGCTACCGAAAAAAGTCCGGCCAAACTCGTTGAACCCGGCGCGGTGCTAGTGGTCGTGCGCGGCATGATTCTCGCGCACACGTTTCCCTCGGCGATATTGCAGGCGCCAGCAGCCATAAATCAGGATATGAAGGCTCTAACGCCAGACCACCGGGTAATGCCTGAATATCTCTGCGCGGTGCTTTGGGCTTGGAATCCGAGGATGCTTGAGCTTGTTGATCGCTCGGGCCACGACACGCGGAAGCTGAACACGGACAAACTTCTCGCTTTCCAGATACCTGTACCGAGCATTCAAGTGCAGAAGCGAGTCATTGCCGAGCTAGCCGCCCTTCAAGCCAAGCTCGACTCGGTGAAGGCGCTCCAATCCGAAACCGCCACCGAGCTGGACACCATGCTTCCCGCAATTCTCGATAGGGCGTTCAAGGGGGAGTTGTAAGTCTATGAACGCTTTGCCGGGCTCATTTGCTCCAATGATAGAGAAGAGCGCTCCTCACGAAACTTGTGACGCTGGCGGAGATCCATCGATGCGGACCCTGGCGCTCATTCGAGGCTGTCGAGTTCGCCACGCTCGGATGGGTCGACTGGTAACAATCGCCGGCTGCTCTGATGTGCGTTCTCTTCCGGGTCGAGCGCCCACCAATAGCCTTCGCGAACTGTCGCAGGATCGACCGCCCCGTGCGTCGGCCAGCGGCTCGTATCGAGGTGCTGCAGTAGCTCGAACTCGATGAGGTCAAAGGGGTCGGCATCCCCGGCGCGAGTGGCCATTTGGCCAAAGGAATAGGACCCTACGTCGATGATTTCGGGCCGATCATCCTCCTGTCGAATGCTGATCGCCCACCAATAGCCATTCTGCGTCTTCATGACTCCTTCTCCGAACGTGTTCGTGATGCCGCAGACGAGTATGAGCGGGTCCGCGAGCCAGTAGATGTTTTCAAGGAGTTGTGTTGGGCAGCCGTGCTGCTCGTTGTCTACGACGTAAGGGCTCCCCCATCGTCGGTTATCACGCGGCAAATCCCCAAAGGTGCGCGGCGCCCATTCTCTCAAGGCACGTAGCAAAGTTATCCAAGCCGCTCTGGCAGTCAAGAGGATCGCGCTTTAACCAGCGATTGGTGGTGCATCGATGGCGAAGCTTATGGTAGGCCGCCATGGGCGCCAAGGAAGCGATCCGGTCGATCAATGGTCGCTAGTAAGGCGACGATTCAAAAGCCGCTGACCTGCATCTTCTTGTTCTTTTCATCGAGGCAGCTGAGCCTCGTCGCTCGGGAGAAGATTTCGCCGGCCGGGCTTGCCGCATTCTGTTGGCGACAATACTATCCAAAACTAGGCTTTGATTCAAAGAGGGGCCGGTGCTGCGAGGACTGGGAAAAGTTTTTGCGATCGTCATGTTGGCCGTTAGCGGTGCAATGATCCAATGCAATGCATTAGCCGCGCGAGGCGAGATCACATGCGGGGCTGCGGTTCTCAACTATGATGGAAAGCTGATTGTAACTAAGATTTCCGAGGGGCAAGGTGATCACTGTAGGATGACTGCGGATTTACCTCCGAACCTCGGTCCGGCAAGTCCCACGTCCCAAGCAGTAGGAACAATACAGAAAGCCTTCCTTGAGACGGACGCGGCAAAACAGGCCGCCATGATCGAATCGGCTTTCGAGCCGTTGTTTAGCGACGCCATGACGCAGTTGGCTACGCCGGAATACGCGGAGGTTGGAGGACGTTTGCTGGCTGAGCAGCTTCCTCTCGCTTCTTCTTTGTTCTCGAATTGCTCGTTGACCGCACTTAGCAAAGGCGAGTCCGCCGATAAATTCGGCGACAACGGTACACTGTCCTGTCGAGTGCTGAAGGGGGAGAAGGACGTGCTTGCCATTACGGTCGCATATGGAGACGTGGCTGCGGAGGTAAGGTTCTATCTAGCTTGAGATCGGTGGTGAGATGGCCCGCATTATTGACAACCTCACGATTGTTTCGCGTTGGCTGCTGGGCGGATTGCCGGGCGATGTCCGCTCCTCAGCCGTCGGCGCCGTATGTGCTACCTTGGTCACGTCAGTCTCAACAGCTTACTGCACGGCTCAGCCAGTTGAGTTTACCGCTTTCTTGAGTGAAGAGGGCTACGCCAAGCCTCTGCCGCCGCTCGTAGCGCTGTTGAAAGAGAAAGAGCCAGCGACGAGCGTGACATTCGACCCGGCCGATCTTGAGGGCGTTTTTGTCTGTGAGTTCGCACACGTCTCCGCGCCGACTGCGAAGGAAGTACTGTTCAGCTACCTCGATCGGTATTCCATGTGTCTCTCAGTGACCCAAACACAAGAAGCGGCATATGTAGTCAAGCCGAATCGCAATTCGGGACAAATCTATCAAAAGGGCGACGATTGGCTCTGTAAGTGCAACTAGCACCTAGACTTCCGTCGCGGTCAAGCTTTCAGCTCCAAGAACAATTCTCCAGATATAAGATGCCGGTCACGTGTAGGCGGTGTTTCCAGGCCACCATTCGGGAGTGATCGCGATCTGTGAGGTTGCCGATCGTGAAATGGGATCGGAGATAAGCTTGTGTCTGGACTTGACCTTACGCTTGACCCGGAGCGGCAGCCCCGGCGTTTCGAGTTAATCAACGGTGCTGGCGGCCGGCGTCAGTGGTCGATGGATGACAAGGCGCGGATCGTCGCGGAGACGCTTGAGCCTTGAGCCGAACGCAATCATTTCCGAAGCCGCCCGGCGTTATGGTCTCAGACCGCAGCAGGTGTTCGCCTGGCAGCTCAAAGCGAGCAACTGACCGCTTCGGTGCAGCAAGATTCTCCTCCCTTTGTGCCGGCGGTTTTGGCGGCGGCGGAACCTGTAGCCAAGCGTCCGGCGAAGTAGCGGGACGGCAAGCCACTCGAGATGCCGGCATGATCGAGCTTGAGATCGACGGGATCGCCATGCGCGTTGCATTTGCAGCCGTAGCCGAGCCTGACAAACGCGGTGCCGCAGATGACCAAAGGACGGGGCACCGCTGTAAGGGCTGGCACGGTCACGCTGGGCGAACTGCTGCGCCGCTATGAAAAATCTGTATGCCTTGGAAATGTTGGCTCCCCGGGCCGGACAATTTTTCTAGATCGAATCGGATGCTAAAAGGTCAGCAAGCTCTTAAAGTAGAAGCCCTTGTATGGGTTGTTTCCCCAAAGCATCTACCGCCTTGGTGTACCTCAACAGACAGGTAGCAGCGGTGTATCTCTCGGTCAACTCGCTGCCTATGGACCAAGCTCTCGCGATCCCCGACTTTGCTGCCAGTTGCCGGACGTGAAATCGACAGTCCAGCCAGTTCGTTTGTGTATTTTGATCGCATCAGCGTTTGGATGGCCATAGACATTCCCATTTCCTACTGAAACGACGCACCGCGATTTGTGGGCAATTGGAATGGGGACATTTCCTGTGAACTTAGCTCCGTGATGGGTGACAACGAGAAAATCTGGAGTTGGCGGAGTTGAAAAGGGGAGCGAGTTATACCCCGCATCTCCAACAAGTAGCACTTTCCGACCTGACGCCAGCTCAACTTGCAGCACAAGACCACTGTCATTCGATTCTGACGGATCTCCGGTGCCCTGACACAGTTCTCCCCAAAGAAGCTGACAAGAACCGCCGGGCCACCCCAGCAGATTCCCCTCGTTGGATAACGTCTCTGCAATTTTTCGCGCACCTGGGCCCAGATTCTGCACGGGAGTGACCCATTTGTTTTTCCGCATTCTAAATTTGTGGAAGCAGAATAAATGATCAAAATCCCAATGAGACAAAATAACTGGCGGAGACGAGCGCGGCAAATCGAAATTAATCGGTGCTGTTCGGCCATTGAAAACAAGAGGCCATCCAACATCAAAGTAGAGGATGGGCTCTCTTGCAGAATTCGTGAACGAGCAGAAACTCGCCTGCCCAACATCTTGCACAATTACGAACGTGGGCTTCTGTATGGCGTTAAGCAAGTTTGAAACTTCAAGCTGGGTAGCCACTGCTTGAGCCGGAAAGTGGCAAATGTGCGCCAAAGCGCGGGCTGCTTCAATCCCGGCATTAACGGCTGCGCCTAACGGCCGAAAAGCAGGTTCAGGACCGCGTTCAGAGAAAAGAAAGTCTCCGCTCCCTAGCGCACCTTTCGACTGCACGTTGTAGCCGTCAACACCGAGTTGCGCGTGATAAACGACCGGCCCCGGCGCTTGTTTACGTGGGGCGATTTCGAGCAAGTACCAGTGACCGGGCGTCGGTTCCAATCCAACGATGCGCGCTATCCGCCTGGGCGTAGTTACAATTCTCAGTAGGGCGAACGGTGCGACGATACCTGGTTCGGCAATTGCCTGGTCCAAGTTCTCACGCCCGACTGATGCATCAATAGCGTCGAACTCGTACGAGTACCGGGCACGAGGACCCTCACCAATTTGCTCGACCCTTGAAACGCGGGCAATAAGTCGGCGGGTTGGAAACTCCGCTCCAAAAATAAATTCGATCGGTATGGTAGCCAAGCGTCCCCCTAAGCGACCAAGCAGGCCCGCCAGCTTCGGTTACAAGCACTGGCCTATACAGAATGCATGTGTATTGATGCACCCTCAGTAGTCGCCATCCAATAAGGAAGCGCCATTGAATTCCTTGCGGTAACTCAAGAGGACATCAGACCACGCCTCGACCTCAAGGAGCCCCTCGGGAAGCCTCCCGTCCAACATCAGCAGAGCCCGAGCGAAACTGTCAATCGGCGCCGAACTTCGACCCCTGATCGGCGTCCTGGTGGGGAGTAAAATGAGTTGCGAACGGTGCGGCAAACACGACTTCATGCTCGCCGAGACGCAGAACCCTACGGCGCTGGAACGGCAAGGCACCCGCGTTGAGCGGCTTGCCGAGATAAAGGTGGTACTGGCGAGATGAGAACTGAGGACTTAGCTTGCAATCAGCCATTTCTCGACCGGAGAATTTTCATCGAGAGAATGCGCAACTTACCCCGGCGGGGATAGGTTATTTGCTTGCTTGACACCCGATTGAAGTGCCTCCACTTCTGAACGCCATGACGCTCATCAGACCTCGCCTAACTGACCATTACGGCATACTGCGATCCCAGGCAGAATTGGACTTCGCAATACCGTTTTTCGACGAAGACGTGCCGCTGTACGTCGATCCCTTTCTATTATGGCGCTCTCCTTCGCATCAGGATCAGGCACTGCACACAAGCTTACTGAACGCCTTTAATCACTTAGGATATTTGGCAGCAAAGGGTGAGGATTCGCAGGCCATTGCTACTCTGATAGCCGCTTCAGAGTGTGACGAGGTTGGTCTTGGCTCATCGGCCACACGAAGGGGAAAACGTATTGGAGAGGCCAAGGCGCGGGAGATCTTAGCGCTTTTCAAGCAGGTTCCGAGATATGCCCAATCCGGTTTCCGCCACTTTGAGGAGATTCAGTTTTTCGTTGATGGGATATCGAAGGACCGCATCAGCGACATCACGTGTAGCTTTCTAAAGTCGTTCCTGATCGACTTTACGATTCAGCAATGTGACCGGCTCGGTATTCCAAAGCAGCGATGCGACGTTGAGAATGTCTACGACGCCCGGAAAAACGCGTTCGAGATAGGACGAGGCATTGAGTTGCCCGCAAATCCGCGAGACGGGAGGCCACTAATTTTTGTTCCCAAGCGTTGGCTTAGGTTCGTGCCATGGATTAACTATGACGACTATTTTGAAAAGCACTGCCCTCAGGATGAAATCTCTCACGCGCCAGAAGAGCTAACCCACGTCGAAGTCCTGACTTATAATCGGGATCATTACGGGGTTGTGGAGGCATATGTCGAAATCAAAGAGCGGACGTTCGAAGACGCCCACAATGACCCTCTTTTTTCGCAGATTCCTGTAACATCAGCCAAGCGGAAACTTGCGCTCATTCAGAAGCTTCCTACAGGCAAGGATGGGAATGCAGATAAGAAATATGAGGAAGCTATTGGCCAGCTGCTACCGTCGCTGCTCTATCCAAAGCTTGACTTCGCAAAGGAGCAGGCGCGGACGGATAGCGGGGTCAGCATTCGAGATCTGATATTCTACAACACTGCTTCGACCCCATTTCTAGATGACATGTACAAGAGCTACGGCTCTCGGCAAATAACCGTGGAACTTAAGAACGTTGCGGCAATAGAACGCGAACATGTCGATCAGCTGAATCGGTACCTCGCTGATGAGTTGGGTCGGTTTGGCCTGTTTGTAACTCGAAACCCACTTAAGAAAGCCGAAATGACCCGAACTATCGATTTGTGGTCAGGCCAGCGAAAGGCCATAGTTGCTCTAACAGACGCCGACATCACCCAAATGGTTGAGCTATTCGAAAGTAAGCAGCGCGAGCCTTTGGATGTGATTGTGAAGAAATACGGTGAGTTTAGGGCGAAATGCCCTTGAAAGGAGATATATGAAGACTGAAGAGGAAGTTGAAGAACTCGAGAAGCTAATTGGCCAACTGGAGGGGTTGCACTCGGAAATATCCCAACTGGCAAAGAAATCACCGAACGACGGCCTCAATGTCTTCAAGCTGAAGCTGGTCAACAGAGTTTTGCAATCCGGCAACCGGTGCCTGACTGGGCGGTACAAACCGTTCGAAGATTTCGACGAGTTCGACGAATCGGCATTGCCGACTAACAGTGATGTAACGATGATCCTGACGCTGTACATGGAACAGGCGGAACGGTTCCGTTCAGACAATGTCGTCTTCCAAAAGGGCCAATGGTTCTATCAGGTCGGCGGCGCGCCCAGTAACATCAAGGGACGTAACCCGACGAGGGTTGGGGGGGAAAAGAAGTGAGGTCAGACGAAGATTTCCCGCACGTCACCACAGACGAGCATGTGGCGATTTATGAGGCCAGCACTCCGATCTTCAAGGGCGTCCTGAGCGAGGTTCGAGAGCTCTCAAAAAAGAAACCTGAGGCCACGATGAGCGCCAGCAAGGTCAAACTGGTGAACCGCGTTCTTGCCGATTTGCTGATATTCCTAAAGGGAGAGCCTGCTTCAAAGTATCTCGAAGAACTCGATGAAGATGCGTTGCCGCAAATGAGTGACGCAGTGCTAACTATGGTGCAATTTGAGACGGCTCTGGAGGCGTTCCACTCGAAATACCATAAATATTTCGGCGAATACGGTCGCCACTACTGGCTCACGAAGGAGCTTCAAGAGGCTTGGTCTGAGCGCGACGATGAAGACGAGGACGAGGACGAGGACGAATAATACATGAAGGTAAACTTCTTGGTCTATTCGTCCCTACAGCAATGATAGTTGGCTGTTGGCAGCCGGGGCCATCTTTGACTTTGCGGCAAACTGCTCCTCACGAGCCAGATCTGACGTGATATCCATTAATGCGAGCCACGGAGAGCGCAGCATGGAGCAGGCCCCAAAACCGGGTGAGTTATTCCGCCGAAACTATATCCGACATGAAGCCTTGCTGGCAGATAGTTCCCGCGCTCGCAAAAGAGTGCTGAAGCTCTTTTCCTCGGTGGGGAGCGTCAGTGCGAGGGACAAATTCGCGCATGCTGTCGAGAATGAGTTAGGGATAGATTTTCCGCAGGACTATGGTTACGCACCCGAGATTTTTTGGCCCAGATGCGAATTGTCGGACTTCCTAAGCGCAATAACACTTTGGGTTCGGGAACTGTCCGTTCAAGATGCCAGCACGTTCCTGTCGGGCGTTCGCAGGGTGTTTGCCGAGGAAAACCTCAGCTATGAAGTTGACGATTATGGCGGCTGCCATTTTCTGGTAGATGAAGAATTTAGGCAGCTTTCGGATAGAGCCTTGGCGGAGCTTGACGCTTCTCGCTTCACTGCTGCCAAGACAGCTCTTAGTCAGGCCCTCGGTAGCCTTGGCCCCGTGAACCAAAGCGGAAAGGCTCTCATACGTGGTGTATTTGAAGCTGTCGAAAGCGCGTTCTTGGTTGTAATCAACCAGCCTAACGTCCAGCAGTTGAACGCGCAGGCTATGGATAATCACCTGAAGCCAATCCTCCTTGCTCGCTATACGGGACAATCAAACGCTGACGATATGGTTGATCGGCTGCTAAACTCATTCAAAGCATGGGTAAAGTCAGCGCATCCATTTCGCCACGGCACTCCATCGGATCAAATCCACGAAGCGCCTATAGAGGTTGCAATCCTATCAGCGACACAAGGAATGGGTTTTTTGCGGTTCCTCGCAACTCCGTCCTCATAGGCGGACCGATCAGGCCAGGGCCTTCTCAAGCGCTCTTCTGGCCATTTCAAGCCGCGCCTCGTCCCCGTCGTAGTCCTCCCCAACACTGCCCGACGAGTGCCCAAAGACAATGTCCTGGTCCGACTTAGTGACGCCAGCGAATCGCGGCCGGTCCTTCATCAGGTGGCGAAGGGAGTGTGTGGTGGCCTTAGGGCCAGGAAACCACACTGGAAGGTGTCGGAACGTCTCCGGAGCAACCCATAACGTTGTTCGTTCGATCAAGGTCATAATCTGACTCAGCGACAATTCACGCAAAAGCGTAGTTAGTCCGTCATCAACTTCCAATTGCGATCCCCGACCTCAGGGTACGGCTAACAGAGAACCAGCAGGGCGGCTATCCCCAGACCTTGGCAGAAGCGGCGTCGAAATAATCGGCGAGAATGGGCGGATAGGCTTTCGGCCGCAGCGCCATGATGCGCTCAACGTTGGCGCGAATCTTTAGGTTTGCGGGACTCGATGGGTCACCATAAAGACTCACAAATAAATGAGCGATCTTCCCATAGCCGATCATATCCAGAACGTGAGCGTCATTCTCTGCGAAAGAATGGCCATAGACAAAAAGCGCCGTACCATCCTTCGATCTCGTTTGACACACCGCTGCGAAGCTCTTGAAATTGTGATGAAGATACGCGCTGTGCTGAATCTTGGTCAGCTTGCTCTTGCTATTACCTTCAGCCACGAAGAGGGGGAAGAGGTCTTTCTTCAACGCTTCATTCGCCTGATCCACCAGCGCCTTGCCGGTATTCACCCATGTGTACTTCTGAAGCTGGTAGCCGGCATCGAAAAGGTGAAGAGCGCCGTGCAAATAATGAATGTTCTGGCCGTGCGCCGCTCCTTCGCCTTGCCATTCGACATAGGGCGCATCGAAGTCATTATGATCTTTGCGGAAACCGTCATCATGGGTCAGCGCAATGTGCGCCAACACATCTTCCTCTTCATGCATTAGCGCCCAATAGAGCAACAGGTCGTAATTCATCGTGTAGATTTTGCCGTTCGCGTAGTCGCCTACGAAATTCGAAAGAAATGTTCTGCATGCGGTGTAACGCGCATCGGAAATCTCATTTGGTCTCGCGGGATGGCGGCCCGCAACAGCCTTAATTAGATCGATCTTGAGTTTTTCCGCGTCTGCCAGGAGTAGGTCCTTGGTCGTAACGGCTTTTGGACGGTAGACGCTCACGATTGCGGCAGCGTGTTGAAGCGCTCGGATCACTTCCTCGAAGTCCTGAGTACCCATCGCTCCAAAGATAGCTGCTAGCTCTTTGGACATCGTCTTCTTGGCTTCTTCAAAGAGTGAACCATAGGCGAAAATGTCGGGCTTGCAGGCGATGCTGAAACCGTTCCCCAGGAGCAGGTGCTTTTTACCGTATGCATCGGCTTGTTTCAGTACCTGACCGAAGTCAAGGAGCTTAATGGCCATATACCTTCCCCTCGCTTTTCTGAGCAAATCGAGCACCCGTCGCGCTTCCGCCGCTCGCGCGACGTCGCGACCTCCTTCGGGCTGACCTCGCGGCGCTTGCACTGGGGATCCTCGATCGACGTCCAGGGCCGCATCTCCAAGGCCGGCGACGCGGACGTGCCGCGCACTAGGAGGCGGCGCCTGGGTTGGTGACGCTCCTCAAAGGCAGGGACAAGGCTGCCAGCGAGGCAAAGCGTCCAGGTCGCCGCGGTACGCTAGTTCCATCTCGGCTGCATCGTGCAGGCCCGATCAGCTCATCAAAAACCCGTTCCATGGCGATTTCTCTCCTTCGAGCGATTCTTGTGTGGATCGGCGCCTAGCGAAATCGAGTTATGTAGATATGCTGTAGATCAGCCGTTTTTCGACCGATTTGGAAAACTCTGAAACCCTTGGAAATGTTGGCTCCCCGGGCCGGATTCGAACCAGCGACCAACCGGTTAACAGCCGGTTGCTCTACCACTGAGCTACCGGGGAACAGAGGCTCTTGTGTAAGTGGCGCTGCCTATAGCAAACCCGTTTCGGCTTTGCAAAGAAGCATTTCACATTTTTTTCCGCCATTTTGTGCATGGCAGTTTCTGGCAATCGCCGGCCGGGCTCCTCATATGAGCAATTCCGCAGGGAACGTGAGCGGGAAAAGGCCGTTCTGGCTATTGCTGGCCGATGACTCTATTCATGGAAACCAGGCACGACATGACTGCAGCAGGCGACAACGCACCGGCGCGGAAAATCACGGTCTTCGGCCGTGAATTCACCATGCCGCGCTCGCGCGGGCTCAGGATCGCCATCGGCGTCGTGCTGATTCTGGGCGGCATTCTCGGCTTCCTGCCCATCCTGGGCTTCTGGATGATCCCGATCGGATTGCTGGTGCTCTCCTATGAATTCGCCATGGTGCGCCGGCACCGGCGCCGCATCGTGGTATGGTGGGAACGCCGGCGTCGTCCGGATTGACTTGTCGGCCGGCGGCCACGGGCGCGCTGATTGAAACCGATCGGAAACGGTGTCCAGTTGTCCAATGAGGGAAAGCGCCGGATTTACGTGCGGGCGCTTGACGGCATTTCACCGCCAACATATTGAGTTCGCTCGGAACGCCGGGAGCAACGAGGCCTCGTGGCGGAGTGGTTACGCAGAGGACTGCAAATCCTTGCACCCCGGTTCGATTCCGGGCGAGGCCTCCAGTTGCCGGCCCCCAATGGGGCAGGGGTTCCGGTTGGATTGAACCGCGGTCGAGGTGCGGCAAGCGGGATTTGTTGGGCGGACTGGTAGGAAAATGAGCGCTGATTTCTCCGAACGCCGCGTCAAGATGGTCGATGGCCAGGTCCGCACCACCGACGTGACCAGCGCGCCGCTGATCGAGGCCATGCTGTCGGTGCCGCGTGAGGCCTTTGTCGGCGACGGACAGCGCGATCTAGCCTATATCGATGAGGACATCCGCATTTCCAGCGGCGCCAACGGCAGCGGCGCGCGCTATCTGATGGAACCGTCTCCCCTCGCCAAGCTCCTGCAACTGGCTGAGATCGGCGCCGGTGATTCGGTGCTGGATGTCGGTTGCGGCACCGGCTATTCGGCGGCTCTTCTGTCGAGGCTGGCCCGCTCTGTCGTTGCACTGGAAAGCGATTCGGTGCTGGCGGACGGCGCTCGATCGGCGCTCGCGGCGCTGGCCTGCGACAATGTGACAGTGATCACCGGGCCGCTCCCGCAGGGTCATGCCTCCAAGGCGCCCTACGACGTCATCTTCATCGGCGGAAGCGTCGAGGAAGTGCCGGCCGCTTTGCTCGACCAGCTTGCGGAGGAGGGCCGACTCGTTGCCGTGGAAGGTCAGGGCAATTCCGGCGTGGCCCGGCTGTTTTTCAAGGCAGGGGGGGTTGTAACGGGAAGACGGGCATTCAATGCGGCAATAAAGCCACTACCCGGATTTGAACGTACCCACGCATTTGAATTCTGAGCGGTTTTGCCTTGCAGTGAAGGCGCTGTCGTGATCGCTTGTGTTTGAACAATCGTTGCTGATCGCATAAACCGGGCATTTCGGGGCAGTCAGCGGGGGAACGATAGAAGCGCGGCGCCGGCTGTTCAGAGATGAGTGGCTGTCGTGGCGCGGTTCCCATGCAAAACGAATGAGGGATATTACGTGCCGTCCGTAAGCAAGACTGTTCTAGCCGCCTTCCTGGCCTCCGCGACCACCCTTTCGCCGCTGGCCGCCTCCGCGGAAAGCATCACCGGAGCGCTCGCAAAGGCCTACCAGAACAATTCCACACTGAATTCCGCCCGGGCCGGGGTGCGGGTCACCGACGAGGGCGTGGCCATCGCCAAGTCCGGCTGGCGCCCGACCGTCACCGGTTCCGGCAGCATCGACTACTCGAGCAGCCATCTCAACGGCACGAACCAGAGCGTGCGGCTGACCACCGGCAATTTCGGCGTCCAGATCGACCAGACGCTGTTCGACGGCTTTCAGACCAAGAACAATGTCGCGGCCGCGGAAGCCCAGGTGAGGGCCTCGGTCGAAAGTCTGCGCAACACCGAGGAGAACATCCTGTTCAACGCGGCGAGCGCCTATATGGACGTGATTCGCGACCGCCAGGTCGCTGTGCTCACCGAACAGAATCTGCAGTTCCTGACCGAGCAGGCGCGCGCCGCGCGTTCGCGATTCGAGGTCGGCGAGGGCACAAGAACCGACGTCGCCCAGGCTGATGCCTCGCGCTCGACGGCGGTGGCGCAGCTCAGCGCCGCCCGCGCCCAGGCGCTGGCCAGCGCGGCGACCTATCACCAGATCGTTGGCGACGAGCCCGGCAAGCTCAAGGCCGCGGCGCCGCTGGCCAAGCTGTTGCCGTCCAGCCTCGACGGCGCGATCGCGATTGCCGCCACCGAACATCCCGCCATCCTCGCGACGGAGCATCTGGTCGATGCCGCGGCATTCTCGGTCAAATCCCAGGAGGGCGCGCTGCTGCCGCAGCTTTCCGCCAATGCCGGTGTTTCCAGCGCTTACCGCAACACCGTTCCCGGCGTGCTGAGCACGTCCGACGGCACGACGAATTCGGCCAGCATCGGCGCGACGCTGACCATTCCGATCTATTCGGGCGGCCGTACCTCGGCGCTGGTGCGCCAGAGGAAAGAATCGCTGAGCCAGGCCCGGATCGAGGTCGATGTCAGCCGCGACACCGTGCGCCAGGCGGTGACGTCGGCCTGGACGCAATACACCGCCGCGCAGCAAAGCGTCGCCGCCAACAGGCAAGTCATCGCCGCCGCGCAACTGGCGCTCAACGGCGTCATCGAGGAGCGCAATGTCGGCCAGCGCACCACGCTCGACGTGTTGAACGCGCAGAACGCCGTCATCAGCGCCAAGATCAACCTTGCCAGTTCCGAGCGCGACGTGGTGGTGGCGAGCTATGCCATCCTGTCCGCGATCGGTCGCCTTTCGGTCGATCGTCTCGCCCTGAACGTGACGAAGTACAAGCCCGAAGAGCACTACAAGGCCGTCAAAGACAAGTGGTACGGGCTGCGCACGCCGGACGGCCGCTGACCGCTGCGTGTTGCCAGGTTCAAGAGCGCCGCGCGTCCGGGGATGCGCGGCGCTTTTGCTTTAGGCGGCTGTCCCAATGTCGCAGCGACCAGCTCCAGCCGTAGATGCGCTGATCGGCCTGTGTCGCCTAATCTGTTGAAATCCCACATCTCCCCAGATTGGGGATTCTCGGACGACGATCCGTCGGTTACCCTGTCGCCATGATTCGAATCCGGCCTTGCCGGAGCGGAAATCTGGAATGAGTCACAAGGGCGGCGGATGTGACAATGGCGACGGCAAGCAGCGCGCAGCGCGAACCCTCCATGGAAGAGATACTGGCTTCCATCCGGAGGATCATTGAGGACAGCGACACCGGCCGCAAACAGGCGGGGGACGCGAACGAATTGCGCCAGGATCTCCAGCCCGCGCCGACCGCCGCGCCGGCAAATGACGTGGATGCCTTCCGCGCCGAGCTCAATGCGGAGGTCCGCAAGCCCGCCTCCCTGGCCGAGGTTCAGGCACAGCTGGCGGCAGAGCCGACCGCCGCCCGCGTGGAAACGCCATCGCGCACGGATGCGGCCGCGGCCGTTGCGGCCAAGGCGCCGGTGACACTCGCGGAGGTGAGTGCAAGGATCGCCGCCGAACCGGCACTGGCTCAGCCGGCGGGATTTGCGGAAACCAGCGACACGATCGTCGCCGACTGGCAGCGCGAGATCGCCGCTGTCGGTGAAACGGCGAAGGCGGGTGCCGCGAGGCCGGAAAGGGTCGAGCCGAGCGCCCCGGATGTTGTGCCGGACGTTGCGATTGCCGAGGACGAGCTGGCGGATGAGGCCGCCTATGAACCGGCTGTTTCGCGCGTCGCTGCGGCGCCACCGCCCGAGGCGCCGCCCGCCCGCACGGCGATCCTTTCCGAGCATGTCGGCCGCCAGGTCGCCGCTGCCTTTGGCGAGCTTTCCGATGCCTTCGCCAGCCGCAGCAAGAAGACCTTCGACGAGATGGCCGAGGACATGCTGCGGCCGATGCTGCAGGATTGGCTGGACAACAACCTGCCGACGCTGGTCGAGCGCCTGGTACGCGAGGAAATCGAGCGCGTGGCGCGCGGCGCGCAATAGTTCCGTCGATAAGGTCAAACAAATGAAAGCGCCGCCTCAGGCGGCGCTTTTTTTGGCCGTGGCTCGGTCGGCTGACCTGGATGGCCAGGATCAGCGGTCAAGGACCGGCCCTTCAAAGCCATATACCGCCGTTATTCTCGGCTGATGCGCCGACGACTGATTTACAGCTATCGACTGCGGGCAAAAGTCCCGATGCTCACCGATGAGGAATATCGGGAGATCGTCGGCGACCCGGCAGCATTCTACTTTCAGGTGAAGAGATTCGTATCCAAGAACGGCTTCTGGAAAGAGATGAAGTACCCGGCCGCCGATCGCTATCGTGACCTGACGGAGGTTACAATTCACCATACTTTCTGGCACTTGCATGTCCGCCGCTCCGACTACGGCCCCGACTGTCAGGCATGTGGAAAGCCGTACCGCACATCAAGGGCAAAGTTCTGCGCCGAATGCGGGCATGGC
The DNA here is from genome assembly GCF_003998845.1 of Mesorhizobium sp. M4A.F.Ca.ET.022.05.2.1. Classification (NCBI taxonomy): domain Bacteria; kingdom Pseudomonadati; phylum Pseudomonadota; class Alphaproteobacteria; order Hyphomicrobiales; family Phyllobacteriaceae; genus Mesorhizobium; species Mesorhizobium sp. M4A.F.Ca.ET.022.05.2.1. The sequence goes on from NZ_RZOJ01000059.1 coordinate 16,984, forward strand.
CTGGCGTTGAAATGACCGGGGCGAAGCCTATTTGCCGCTGAAGGATCAAGGCAGCCCTGCGGTTGACTTGGCCAAAACCTTCCGATTTACACCGGGTCAGCAAACTCCCGACAGCGCGGACCGTTTTCCCATGCTCGAAAAAACCTACGACGCCAAAACCGTCGAGCCGAAGATCGCCAAAATCTGGGAAGTGGCCGATGCCTTCCGCGCCGGTGCCGGCGCGGAGGAGGGGGCGGAGGCCTTCACCATCGTTATCCCGCCGCCGAACGTCACCGGCTCGCTGCATATGGGCCATGCGCTCAACAACACGCTGCAGGACATTTTGGTGCGCTTCGAGCGCATGCGCGGCAAGAACGTGCTGTGGCAGCCTGGCATGGACCATGCCGGCATCGCCACGCAAATGGTGGTCGAGCGCCAGCTGATGGAAAAGCAGATCCATCGCCGCGACCTGGCTCGCGAGGAGTTCATCGAGAAGGTCTGGGAGTGGAAGGCCGAATCCGGCGGTGCGATCTTCAACCAGCTGAAGCGGCTCGGCGCCTCGGCCGATTGGTCGCGCGAACGCTTCACCATGGACGAGGGCCTGTCCAGGGCGGTTCTGGAAGTGTTCGTGACGCTCTACAAGGAAGGGCTGATCTACAAGGACAAGCGCCTTGTGAACTGGGACCCGAAGCTGCTCACCGCGATCTCCGATCTCGAAGTCGAGCAGCATGAGGTCAACGGCAATCTCTGGCATTTCCGCTATCCGGTCGAGGGCGCGGCGTTCGACCCGGAAGACCCCAGGACGTTCATCACGGTCGCGACGACGCGTCCCGAGACGATGCTTGGCGATACGGCGGTGGCGGTGCACCCGGACGACGAGCGCTTCCGGCACCTGGTCGGCAAGAACGTCATCCTGCCGATCGTCGGCCGCAGGATTCCCGTCGTGGCGGACGAATATTCCGATCCGGAAAAGGGCTCGGGCGCGGTCAAGATCACGCCGGCGCACGACTTCAACGACTTCGAGGTGGGCAAGCGCCACAAGCTGCCGGCGATCAACATCCTCACCGTCGAGGCGGCGATCAACCTCAAGGACAATGAGGATTTCCTGGCCGGTCTCGAGGGGACGCCAGAACGCCAGGCCGTGTGGGACGAACTCAACGGCCTCGACCGTTTCGTCGCGCGCAAGAAGATCGTCGAGCTGATGGAGGCCGGTGGCTTCCTCGACAAGATCGAGCCGCACCGCCACACCGTGCCGCATGGCGACCGCGGTGGCGTGCCGATCGAGCCGTTCCTGACCGACCAGTGGTATGTCAACGCGGCCGAGCTGGCGAAGCCCGCGATCGCCTCGGTTCGCGAGGGCCGTACCAATTTCGTGCCGAAGAATTGGGAAAAGACCTATTACGACTGGATGGAGAACATCCAGCCCTGGTGCATCTCGCGCCAGCTGTGGTGGGGCCATCAGATCCCGGCCTGGTACGGGCCGGATGGACGCGTCTTTGTCGAGAAGACCGAGGAAGAGGCGCTCGCCGCGGCGATCGAATACTATCTGGCGCTGGAGGGGCCGTGGAAGGCCTGGGTCGAGGACAAGCTCGAGAATTTCAAGCAGGGCGAGATCCTGACCCGCGACGAGGACGTGCTGGACACCTGGTTCTCTTCCGCGCTTTGGCCGTTCTCGACGCTGGGCTGGCCGGACCAGACGCCGGAGCTCAAGACCTACTATCAGACCGACGTTCTGGTCACCGGCTTCGACATCATCTTCTTCTGGGTCGCCCGCATGATGATGATGGGCCTGCATTTCATGGACGAGGAGCCGTTCCACACGGTCTATGTCCATGCGCTGGTGCGCGACAAGAACGGGCAGAAGATGTCGAAGTCGAAAGGCAACGTCATCGATCCGCTCGAGCTCATCGACGAATACGGCGCCGACGCGCTGCGCTTCACGCTTGCGGTGATGGCCGCGCAGGGGCGCGATGTGAAGCTCGATCCGGCGCGCATCGCCGGCTACCGCAATTTCGGCACCAAGCTCTGGAACGCGACACGCTTCGCCGAGATGAACGAGGTGGCGCGCAACGACGATTTCCGGCTGAACGACGCCAAGCTCGCGGTCAACCGCTGGATCCTCACCGAGCTGACGCGGGCGGCGCGTGAAATCACCGACGGCATTTCCTCATACCGCTTCAACGACGCGGCGGGTGCCGCCTACCGGTTCGTCTGGAATCTGTTCTGCGACTGGTACCTGGAACTCCTGAAGCCTGTATTCATGGGCACGGACGAGGCGGCCAAGGCTGAGAGCCGAGCTTGCGTCGCCTTCGTGCTCGACGAGATCTACAAGCTGTTGCATCCGATGATGCCGTTCATGACCGAGGAGTTGTGGGCGCAGACCGCCGGCGAGGGCCAGGAGCGCGCTTCGCTGCTTTGCCACGCCGCCTGGCCGTCGCCGGACTTCGAGGACGCGGACGCGGCCGCCGACATCAACTGGCTGGTCGATCTCGTCTCCGGCATCCGCTCGGTGCGCTCGGAAATGAACGTGCCGCCGGCGGCGATCGCGCCGCTGATGGTGATCGGCGCCAACACGCTGACGCAAGAGCGGCTGGAGCGCCACGCCCAGGCCATCAAGCGGCTGGCGCGCGTCGGCGACATCGCGCTGGTCGACGCGCCGCCGAAGGGCTCGGCGCAGATGGTGCTCAACGAGGCGACGGTGTGCCTGCCGCTCGGCAGCCTGATCGACCTCGCGGCGGAAGCGGCGCGGCTGCAGAAGGAACTGGCCAAGGTGACCGAGGAGATCGCCCGCCTGCACAAGAAGCTGTCGAACGAGAAATTCGTCGCCAACGCGCCGGAAGAAGTGGTCGAGGCCGAGCGTGAAAAACTCGACGAATACCGCGAGGCGCAAGAGAAGCTTTCGGTGGCGTTGACCCGGGTGCGCGACGCCGGCTGAAGTCAAGATTCGCCTCTACTAGCAGGCAGGTTTCCGGTAGGTTAATTGCCTCGAAAACGGCCATGCCGTTGCGTTAATTTTGACGTAAACGGAAAGTTTTAGCCCCATTGTTGCCATAATGTAACAATGGGGCCAAATAGCCCCGAAAGGCCTTGTTTTTGAGCTTTTTGTGACAGGTTTCACAGATTTTTTCCGCCGAGTTGCCCCGGCAAAGCCATTTTTCGGCTAGGCGGCGGCATAGGCCGATAGGCCCGAAAGGCAGCCGGCCAAGGTGTACATGTACGCCTCCTGAATTCATTGTTGCGCCGTTAACCCGAATTGGTTCTAGCTTGATCCACTAGTATTTCGGGGAGGATATCCATGAACAATTTGCGTTTGAAAGCACTGCTGGGGGCGGGGTGCTTTTCGCTGGCCGCGATCGGTTCCGCGCATGCCGGCGGCCTGGAACGCGGCGGTTACGACATCGACCTGCTGTTCGATCCAGCGCAGGTCACCGGCGAGGCTTCCGCCACCTATGTGATGCCGCAACGAGACCTGAAGAACGTGGTGGACATCGACCCGACAAATGGTCCGCTTAATTTGTTGGGCGCATCCAACTCCGCCCGCGATACCGAAAGCTACTGGGTGCCAAGTGCCGGCATCAAGATCGGCATGGGCCCTGTCGATTGCCTCGGCGACTACGGCCAACCGATCGGAGCGTTCAGCAATCCCGGCGCCAATTGGGCCGGTGCGAACGGCAATATCATAACCAAGGTAAAGAGCGAAGCGCTGGGCGCAACCTGCTCGTACAAGATGGACCTTGGCAAAGGTCAGTTTCGGGTTCTTGGCGGCGTATTTCACGAGGATGTTTCGGGCTTCAAGGAGCAGTTGGTTGCTCCTCTCCCGGCATTCTTGGGCACGGGCGTAGGACGCCTCGATCTCGAGGGAGATGGCTGGGGATGGCGTGCCGGTGTCGCCTATGAGATTCCGGAAATCGCTCTGCGCGCCAGCCTAGTCTACAATTCGGCGGTGAAGCTCGACAACCTCGCCGGAACGCTCGACCTGACCCAGGTTTCCAGCATCATCGATCCGACAAATCCGCTGCTAGGTACCGTAACCAATGTCTATGGCTCCTCTGAAGTGCCGGACTCGGTGGAACTGAAGCTGCAGTCTGGTATCGCGCCAGGATGGCTGGCCTTCGGCTCCATCAAGTGGATGAACTGGAGCCAATTGCAGAGCATTCCGTTCTGCCCGACTGCGACGAAGGGCGTGTTTGCCTGCACCACCACCAGCGTGGTTCGCGCGACGTCATTGGATCTGCTCTACAGGGACGGATGGACTGTCTCCGGCGGCATCGGCCACAAGTTCAACGATCAGTGGAGCGGTGCGGCAGTTCTTACCTGGGATCGTGGTACCACCACCGGCCTCAGCGCCCAGACCGACACCTGGACCATCAGCGGCGGCGTGGCGTACACGCCGACCCAGAACATCGAGCTCCGTTTCGGTGGCGCGCTGGGCGTGCTCACCAGCGGGTCGATACATCCTGTCGTCGGCAGCGACGGCGTCACCTACGGCACCGACTATACCGCCGACTTCGGCAACGACCTTGTTTCCGCCGTCTCCACCTCGTTTAAGGTGAAGTGGTAAGCCCTTCAAACTGAACACAAAAGGCCGGGCATTGCCCGGCCTTTTTCGTTGGTGCCGTCAGGCGTGCGGGCGTCGCCGTAGCCGCACCAATCTCGCCGCGGTGCAGATTCGCCGCACATCCCGCGCCCCTCACAATTGTGACGTTTTAGCAACACTTTATGAACAACCCCAGCGCTACAGTTCCGGCCAGGGGGATTGCCCATTTCCCGCCATAAACCCGGCGCACCTCGAAATGGTCTCGGGACACGCGCCAAAAGGCTCGGCGATGGGGCAGGCCGCACCGCCCGCGGCAAGGACGAGTATGGACGCCAGAGTTATCTCCAAGGCCAAGCTGCCCAGCCGCTACGTGACCGTGGGTCCGGCGCGCGCGCCGCATCGCTCGTACCTCTACGCCATGGGATTGTCGGCGGCCGAGATCGCGCAGCCGCTGGTCGGCGTCGCCAGCTGCTGGAACGAGGCGGCACCCTGCAACATCTCGCTGATGCGTCAGGCGCAGGTCGTCAAGAAAGGCGTCGCCGCCGCCAACGGCACACCGCGCGAGTTCTGCACCATCACCGTCACCGACGGCATCGCCATGGGCCACCAGGGCATGAAATCGTCGCTTGTGTCGCGCGAGGTGATCGCCGATTCCGTCGAGCTGACCATGCGCGGCCATTGCTACGACGCGCTGGTCGGTCTTGCCGGTTGCGACAAGTCGCTGCCCGGCATGATGATGGCCATGGTGCGCCTCAACGTGCCATCGATCTTCATCTATGGCGGCTCGATCCTTCCCGGCAGCTATCGCGGCCGGCAGATCACCGTGCAGGACGTGTTCGAGGCGGTCGGCCAGCATTCGGTCGGCACGATCAG